>DUUZ01000042.1 GCA_012841255.1 Clostridiaceae bacterium | reverse complement strand
GCCTGAGCAGCGAAGTTGTAGATCCCTGCAGCAAAGAAAAAGGAACCTGCCAGATCGTAGAGCAGGTTGGTGCCAAACTGTTTAATATGGCCGCCAGTCAGCCGGCCGATACGAAAATTCCGCATCGTTTTCATCCTTGTATTTGTTTATGCGGCAAAAAGCCAGGGTCAATTGGTCAGGAAGCTGACCAGGCGGGTATGCGTCTTCAGCATATCAAACCACCAGACTTCCTGCCCGCCGACATAGCGCATGGCCATTTCACCCGAGGCGGGCAGCTGGAGCTGGCGTCTCCGGTAAGACAGGTAGGAGGGAGCCTTCAGCAAATAGCTGTTGAGATCCAGATTGGTGTAAGTGTTGGCCAGGATAACCGTCGCAGCCTTGTAGGCCGCAGTTCCGCCCTGGGAGGCCATTTCGCCCAGGATGGAGTTGATGATATTTCGCTGCCTCTGATTGCGCTGGAAATCACTGTCAATTTTCCGGATCCGCGCGTAGTAGAGCGCCCGTTTCCCATCCAGCCGGTGGGTTCCCGGCCGCATCCCCATGTAATCCGCCTCCCTTTGGGTCAGGGTGATGGTCACCCCGCCCAGTGCATCGATGATCCGGGGGAAGGAGGAGAAATTGACAGCGGCGAAACCTTTGATGGGGATGCCGAAGTTCCGCTCAACCGTCCGGACAGCCAGGTTTGCCCCTCCATAAGAGTAGGCGGCATTCAGAAGCCCCCACTCCCTGTTGGCAAGGCCGATCCGGACATACATGGCCCGCATGAGGGAGACGATGTTGATGGTCTTGGTGTTGTGGTTGATGGACAGGAGGATGATGGCATCCGCCCGGCCGCTGTAACTGTGGGTGTCCACTCCGAAGATCAGGATATTGTCCACACCCGGCATCTGCTGCATGGGGACATTGACGGCCTGGAAGCCGGACGCACTCCCTGCCGCTTCAGTCTCCCGGGGGATGGAATCGTCGATCATTTCCGGCAGGTGACCGCTTTGCATGAAGGAATCCGGCACCCAATCCTCCGGTGAACCCAAATCCTCCTCAAGCAGGTTGACCAGGAGCAGAGGCTGCGGCTGGTCCGGATCCACAAAGGTGACCCGGGATAACATGTCGGCATAGATGACATAAATGCCAAGAAGGAGTGCTGCCAGGAATCCGGCAGCAGCTCCGAAGGCCATGAACCGAAGCGGCCGAGGACCGCCTCTTTTTCTTCTTCGTACCCCGCGCCTCATGCTTGCTTGTTTAGAAGAAGCCGGGGAATCCCCAGCTTAGGCCGGCAGAGTAGATACTGCCCCAAATGATCTGAAGCACAATGAAGACCGCCGCCAGGATCAGGACGGCCAGCCACAGTTTCTTCTGGTCACCCCCGGCGGCCGGGACAAGCAGCATGGCAGAGGCTGCAAAAACCAGAACCGGGATCAGGCTGCCCAGTGTAAAGGCAAAACCCGCTCCCGCCAGCCCCAGAATCATGACCACAAAAGCCAGGGGCAGGATCACATTGGAAAAGGAGGAAAATGCAGAGAAAGTTTCCTTCAGACCAGCTTCGGCCTTCAGCCAGAAGCGATTCAATAACCAGGCCGCGGCAGGCAGAGCCGCCACCATAACCATGCTGAAGAACCAAAGCAGGAAGAAGCCTCCGGCATGCCAGGACATGAAACGCGCCATGGACAGGGTGTAAAAGAGGGCGATCAGGAAGGGCACAATAGCTGCATACAGGAGGTGAATGGGCTCGGAGGTACCCAAAAAGCCCCGGGTCAGCCAGGACATGTAGCGCTTCCCTTCGGATGCCAGAAGGGAGGGCTCCTTGGGAGGAGGCGGGGGCGCATAGTAGGCCGGCGGAGGCGGAGCCTGAACCGGATCGGGCACAGGCGGAGGGACTTGGGGCATCTGCGGCTGGGCCTGGACTACCGCTGCTTGCTGCTTATTTCCGCACTGACTGCAAAAAGCGGCGCTATCATCCAGTTCTGCCTGGCAAAATTGACAGTTTTTCATGACGTCTCCTTATTCTCTCGAGTATGTCCGCTCTGAAAGGCGGCCCTTGACCTATAAAAGAATGACTAATTATAGCACAGGCCCTGCCAGACGGCCCTTTGGACAGGCCGCCCCGGCGTGTTAGGATATCCGGTAGACAGACAAAAAGGTCAGATGAAGGAGAATAGAAGATATGCGGGCACTCATTCAAAGAGTCAGCGAGGCGGAAGTCACAGCGGATGACGGTTTTCGTTCATCCATCGGACGCGGCTACCTGATTTTGCTGGGGGTCGGAGCAGAAGATAATGAGGAAAGCTGCGCCCGGCTCTGGACCAAGATCAATAAACTCCGGATCTTCCAGGATGCGGAAGGCAAGACCAACCTGGACCTGGCCGCCGTCTCCGGGCAGGTTCTGGTCGTATCCCAGTTCACCCTCTTTGCTGATACCAAAAAAGGAAACAGGCCCAGTTTCATCCACGCGGCCCCTCCTGATCAGGGGGAGCGGCTCTACCGGTATTTTGTGGAACTGGCCAGACGGGATGTCAGCCATGTCGGAACCGGTTCATTCGGCGCCGAGATGAAAGTCCGCCTGACCAATGACGGACCCTTTACCATCTGGCTGGATACCGATCATTTCTAATCTTCGGACAGGGCGGGTTCCGGAGCCAGGGCGCTCTTGATCCAGCGGACATCAGGCATCCGGGAAGACAGCTCCCGGCTGGCCTTTTCCAGCCGGTCCTCATCCTCGAAAAGCCCAAAACAGGAGGGTCCGCTGCCGGACAGGGAGGCTGCAAAGGCGCCCTCCGAAAGAAGGTTGTCAAGAATGCTCTGAACCCGTGGAACCTTCTGTATAGCGACCGGAAGAAAATCATTGCGGATCAGGGGACGTGCGGCAAGCGGATCCGCCTCTTCCAGTACCTTCTGCCAGCGGACAAATGCCCCCTCTTCGGTATCGGGCACTTTACCTCCCCCTTGCCGGCCAAGCAACGCAAAAGCTTCCGCCGTCCGGATGGAAGCCCGGGGTTTGCCGATCAGAAGCGGCCAGGCGGGGCCGGCCAGCGGCTCTGACAGAATTTCCCCGATTCCCCGGCAAAGCCGGATACCGCCATGAAGGCAGAAAGGGACATCCGCACCCAGGGACAGGGCTGCACGGTCAAGATCCGCCATCGTCAGACGATCCCGGGGAAAACCCAGACTCTCCGCCAGTCCTTCACCCCAGGCCTGCCAGAGGAAGCGCAAGACGGCGGCTGCATCGGCACTGCCGCCGCCAAGTCCGGCTGCGGCCGGGATGGATTTCTCAATATGGATCCTGAAGCTGACGGTTTGGGGATGCAGGGAAAGCAGCGAAAAAAACCTCTCCGCTGCGCGGAAGGCCAGATTGTCTTCACCGGACGGCAGGCCGGGGCTGTTGGATGTGAGCGACCAGTTTTCCCCTCCGGACTTCAAGGATAAAAAGAGCCGGTCGGCCAGCCTTGCGGATGCCATCAGCGTAAGGAGCTCATGGTAACCGTCGGGCCGGCATCCCAGCACTTCAAGAGACAGATTCACTTTTGCCTGCGCCTCTACCTGGCGCTCATAAGCAGGCAAGAGACGCTACAGCCTACTGGCTGTCCTCCGGCTGACTGAGCAGACGCTCAAGGCCTTCTTCGTCAAAGGCAATTTCGACCACCTTGGTTAAAAGGTCAATGTAACTGAAACACACGTGTTCACTGTAAGTCGGGCTGACCGGGCAGCAGACTGTAAACACATTCGATGAACAATTCTCAAGGTATCCTTCATGGATAACGGTCCGGCGGCGGCCGCCGTTGGATTTAAGCATGATGCGCTGGCCCAGGCGTTCTTCCAGTTCAGCGCGGCATGACGCTAAGTCAGTTTTTGCAATCAATCGTATTCACCCCATCTAGAAATTGTAAAAGGCACACATGTGGCCATCAAACCGCATTATATCTCAAAAAGGGTAAAAAAGCAAGAATATAACTAGATGCGCCCCTGAGACCGGGTCATGCCGCATACCAGCCCCCCGCCCAAGACCAGATCGCCGTCATAAAAGACTGCGGACTGACCGGGAGACGAGATCCGGACCGGCTGGTCGAAACGGACCTTGGCCCTTTGGCCGGCAGGGTCGGTCTCGATGACGGCAGCAAGCGGCCGGCCCTGGGAGCGGAGCTGGACACCTG
>DUUZ01000041.1 GCA_012841255.1 Clostridiaceae bacterium | reverse complement strand
GCCGCCTTGGCCGACTCCCGCAGCTTTCTGGCTTCTTCCAGATCGGAGGCCAGGAGTCTGGCATCCTCTTCCCCCTTGGCCTTCTGCTCTTCCAGATTTTCGATCTGCCGCAGGGTCAGCGCGATATCCAGTTCCCGGTAGCGGCGGGCCAGGTCAATATGGGAGCGGGCGTCGTCTGCCTGTTTTTTCAGGGCCGTCTCCTGGCTCTCCAGCTCGGCCAGAAGGTCATCGACCCGGACCAGGTTCTGCTGGCTCTTGTCCAGCTTGCGCAAGGCTTCTTCTTTCCTTGCCCGGAACTGGACAATGCCGGAAGCCTCTTCAAAGATGGCCCGGCGGTCTTCAGATTTGCTGCTCAGGATCTCATCGATCCGGCCCTGGCCGATGATGGAATAGCCGTCCAGCCCAATCCCTGTGTCCATGAGCAGGCTGTGGATATCCCGCAGGCGGCAGGGGGTCTTGTTGATCAGGTACTCACTGTCGCCGGACCGGTAATAGCGGCGGGTGATGGCCACTTTTTCGTAGTCGATATCCAGGATTCCCTCGGAATTGTCCAGGGTCAAGGTGACGTCGGCAAAACTGACCGGCCTTCTTTGGGCTGTCCCGCTGAAGATGACATCCTCCATGCGGCGGCCGCGAAGGGTCCGGGCGCTTTGCTCCCCCAGAACCCAGCGGATGGCGTCAGTCAGATTGGATTTTCCCGCACCATTAGGCCCCACAATGGCCGTGATGCCCTTGTGGAATTCAATCTGTGTCAGTTCCGGAAAAGATTTGAAGCCCTGTATGTCAAGTGAAAGCAGCATGGGTCCGGTTAATTCTCCCCTCGTTTGTCAAAAAAGATGCGGGCCGCATCCTGCTCGGCCGCCTTAATGGTCCGCCCCTGTCCTTCCGCCTCCAGCCGGTCCCGGATATAGAGGCCAACCCGGTAGATCCGGTCATGCTCCGGCCCCTGGGTTTGAAGGAGCGAAAAAAGGACCCTGGTGTCCGGACGGGACTGGGCCCATTCAAATAGTCTGCTCTTGTGGTCATAGGTCAGCCGGCCGGCAAACGCCATGTCGATATAGGGGGCGAAAAGCGCCAGTACCCGTTCCCGGGTCCTCTCCATACCGCCATCCAGGTAAAGGGCTCCGATCAGGGCCTCCATGGCATCCGACAGATTGGAGGGGTTGTCGGCTCCCCCTGACAGGCTTTCGCCCCGGCCCAGCTTCAGTTGGTCCCCCAGACCCAAGGAGCGGGCCAGCAGGGTCAGGGTGGGTTCACAGACCAGATCCGCCCGCATCTTGGTCATCCGCCCCTCATCCTCCTGTTTGCCGTCCCGGTAAAGGTGCTCCGAAATAACAAGCTGGAGGACGGCGTCCCCCAGATACTCCAGGCGCTGGTTATCTCCCCTGCCCCCGCCCTTCTCGTAGGCGTAGGAGGGGTGGGTCAGGGCCTCCGAAAGCAGATCGCGGTCGGCGAACCGGTAACCCAGGCGCTCTTCCAGGCTTGTCCAATCGTTTGACACGGGCCGTCCGGGGGATATCCGGGCCCCTGTGGGGCCCCGGGATTCCTACAGATGGGCGTGAATGAAGTCGACGGCGTCTCCGACCGTGCGGATCCGTTCGGCTTCTTCATCCATGATGGCCATATCGAATTCGGATTCAAGCGACATGACCAGTTCCACAATGTCGAGTGAATCTGCATTCAGATCCTCGATGATGTTGGACGTCATCTCGATTGACTCCCCGTCAATACTCAGCTGATCCGCCAAAATAGTACGGATCCGGTTCAGGATTTCCTGTTTGGTCATAAATGATCCTCCTCAAAGGAATTAAAAACACACTTCACGTTGTCAGGCTTTCAAAGTATCTGACAGAAGTGCTTTATTTTTCAGCCAGTAATCAAGGCCTGAAAACATGGTAAGAAGAATGGTGACGGCCACCAGGATGTCTCCCGGGATGGTCCAGGGGGCCCCATAGCCCAGGAAAGGCTGCGAGGGATCAATCCACTGGACGATCAAGGGCTCGAACATCAGCGCACCCAGGGTCACAATCTGAAAGATCGCCTTGACCTTGCCGAACCAGCTGGCGGCGATCACATGCCCCTGTTCGACACCGACCATGCGGATTCCGGTGACGATGAATTCACGGGCTGCAATCAGGACGACCACGTAGGTGGACAGACGGTGCAGCTGGACGAAAGCCGTGAAAACGGAAAGGACCAGAAGTTTATCGGCGATGGGGTCCACCAGCTTCCCGAAATTAGAAACCAGCCCCTGCTTTCTTGCCAGCTGACCGTCCAGCATGTCGGTAAGAGCCGCAATAATAAACAAAACAAAGGCAATGACCCGGCCGGGAGCCGAGACGATGAAGTTGGAAAAGGCGCAAGTCTCGCAGTAGGGCAAGGGCAGAAGAAAGAATAGAATAAAGGGGATCATGACGATCCGGGACAGTGTCAGCTTATTCGCAATGTTCATCTACAGTTACCCCTGTCATTTCATAGGGACCCGCATCGATGATGCGGACCTGTTGCCGGTCACCGATCCGGACGTCCGGGCTTGTTGCGGCAATAAAAATAGCGGGGTCGATTTCCGGTGCTTCCCCGTAGCTTCTCCCCTGAAAGAGTATACCACGCTCCTCCGTACCTTCAATAAGGACAGATGTTACCTCACCGATCCGCCTGCGATTGGATTCCCGGGCGATGGATTGCTGGGCCTGCATGATCAGATCCCGTCTTTTTGAGGCTGTCTTTTCCGGTATCCGGTCCGGCATTCCGAAGGCCGGGGTCCCTTCCTCGGGAGAAAAGACAAAACAGCCCAGACGGTCGAAGCGGACCCGCTTGATAAAAGCCAGAAGCTCCTGGAAGTCCTCTTCGCTTTCACCGGGGAAACCGGTCATGACGGTGGTCCGGATGATGACCCCCGGGATCTTCTCACGGATCTTTTCAATCCGCTCCTCAATTACGGCCGAAGTCTCATGCCGGCGCATACGGGCCAGAACCCGGTCTGAGGCATGCTGGATGGGCAGGTCGACGTAGCGGGCAATTTTGGGGTTTTCTGCCATCTCCCCGATCAGTTCATCGGTGATGGCATCGGCGTAAAAATAAAGGGAGCGGAAAAGCTCGATCCCCGGCACCTCATCCGTCAATCTCCGTAAAAGGAGAGCCAGGGAGGGTTGACCGTCCAGATCCTGGCCGTAGCGGGTGGTGTCCTGGGCCACCAGGATCAGTTCCTTGAAACCCTGACCCGCCAGCTGCCGGGCCTCCCGGATGATGGCATCCGGCTCCCGGGAACGCAAGGGCCCCCGCAGGCGGGGTATGGCGCAGTAGGCGCAGGCATTGGAACAGCCCTCGGCGATCTTGAGATAGGCATAGGTCCCCGGCGGCGAAGACGGGGTGCGGGGCTGGTCCAGATAGGCGATATTGCCGGCCGCCCCTGGCTTATGCCCGCGCAGGTCCTCTCCCCTCGCCAAACGGCTGACAACCTCGGTAATAGCCTGGTACTCACCGGTCCCCAGGATGGCATCTACCTCGGGGAACTCGTCGAATATTTTGTCCTTGTAGCGCTGGGACAGGCAGCCGGTCACGATCAGGCGAGCATCCTCCCGCCGGGCCTTGAAATCTGCCAGGTCCAAAATAGAGGCGATAGCCTCCTCCACCGCCGACTCGATGAAGGCGCAGGTGTTGACGATCAGGTAGCGGGCCTTGTCAGCATCCGGGGTAAATGGATGGCCGGCGTCTTTCAAAAGTGCACTCATGCACTCGGAGTCGACCTCATTCTTGGGACAGCCCAAAGATAAAAGATAAAAACTGTGTTCCATTCTTTTCAAGGACGGCAAAGCCGTCACTCATTTTCCTTTTTCATATGATTTTTGACCGCCTCGCGGGCCAGACCGTGCGGATAGCCCCGGCGGAGCAGAAGCTTCAAAAGGGTCTCTTCGTCAGATGAAGACTGGGCCCGGCAAAGCTCCAGGGCCGTCTCCCGGTCATCCGGCAGGCGGCCGGCTGCCCGACAGGCCAGATCCCGGTCGATTCCGTTCTGGATGAAGACCTGGGCCATCATCCGCTGTGAACGGAGCTTGCGCCCCTGGTAGCGGCGGGCAATGGCTTCCGCCGCCCGTTCATCGTCGATATAGCCCCGCTCGATGAAATAGAGGACAGCCTGGTCGGCCATGGCCTTGTCGAAGCCTTTTTTCAAAAGATTCTGACGGACTCTGCCCGAGGACTTGGAGGCCGTGATCCCGATGAAGGCCGCAGCCTCCGCCCGGGCTTTTTCAAATTCAGGCCCCCGGGTCACAGATCCAGTCCGAGCATGGCATCGACGTCGGCGTCAACCAGGTCGTCCACATCAGAGCCGGGACGAGTGGTGGCCTTTTCTTCCAGATCCTCCAGGTAGAAACTCCTGACCTGCTCTTCGATCGTTTCCAGGAGCTCCTGGTTCTTCTCCTCTTCCAGGAAGTCTCGGACATTGTCCCTGCCCTGGCCCAGGCGCTGATCGCCGAAGGAGAACCAGGAACCGCTCTTCTTGATGATGTTGGCGTCCACGCCCATGTCCAGGATACAGCCGGTCTGGGAGATCCCCCGGCCGTAGAGAATGTCGAATTCTGCCTCATGGAAGGGAGGTGCCACCTTATTTTTCACGACCTTGGCCCGGGTTCTGGAGCCGATCATCCGGTCGCCCTGTTCAATCCGGCCGATCCGGCGGACATCCAGGCGGACACTGGCGTAAAACTTCAGGGCACGGCCGCCCGTGGTGGTCTCGGGACTCCCGAACATGACTCCGATCTTCTCGCGCAGCTGATTGATGAAGATGATCATGGTCCGGCTCTTGTTGATGACGGCAGCCAGCTTACGCAAAGCCTGTGACATGAGCCGGGCCTGGAGGCCGACCACGGCATCGCCCATCTCCCCGTCGATTTCAGAGCGGGGGACCAGGGCGGCCACGGAGTCGATGACGATGATTTCCACCGCTCCTGACCGGGCCAGGGCTTCTGCAATTTCCAGGGCCTGTTCGCCGTAGTCCGGCTGGGACACGATCAGGTTGTCAATATCCACCCCCAGATTTTTGGCGTAGGAGGGATCCAGGGAGTGTTCCGCGTCAATAAAGGCCGCAATACCGCCCAATTTCTGGACTTCAGCGATGCTGTGGAGGGCGACCGTCGTCTTTCCCGAGGATTCCGGCCCGTAGATCTCGATGACCCGGCCCCGGGGCAGTCCCCCGATTCCCAGCGCCACGTCCAGGGACAAGGCCCCGGTCGGTACAGCCTCCACCTCCATAACACTGGTGTCGCCCAGCGTCAGGACGGCACCCTTCCCGAAATCCTTTTCAATCCGGTCAAGTGCCGCTTTCAAAG
>DUUZ01000040.1 GCA_012841255.1 Clostridiaceae bacterium | reverse complement strand
GACCGCGATTATTCCTTTTCGTCCGGTCTGATCCTGGTCCAGACCATCCTGGAGCGGGTCTTCGGCCACGATGTCCCGGTGCGTATGCGGGCGGGCTTCTTCCCCTTCGTGGAACCGGGCTTCGAAATTGACATGGAATGTCAGGTCTGTATGGGCCAGGGCTGCCCGGTCTGCCACCACAGCGGCTGGATCGAGGTCATGCCCGGCGGCTCCCCCCACCCCAACGTCCTGCGGGCGGCGGGCCTTGACCCCGATATCTGGAGCGGTTTCTACATTAATATCGGACTGGACCGCCTGGTCATGATGCGCTACGGCATCGACGACGTCCGCTTGTTCCACAGCGCCGACCTGCGCTTCCTGGAACAGTTCAAATAGGAGGGGCAGCGTGAAAGTCTCTTTAAACTGGATTCGTGAATATGTTGACCTGCCGGAGGATATCACTCCCGAGCAGATTGCCTTCGATCTGACCATGCGGACCGTGGAAGTCGAGGCTTTGGAGAACCCCGCCCTCCTGGTGGACGGGATCATCGCGGGCCGTGTCCTGACGGTCCGCCCCCACCCCAACGCCGATCTTCTCCGCGTCTGCCAGGTGGACATCGGGAATGAAGAGCCCAGCCAGATCGTCTGCGGCGGCACCAACCTCTTCGAGGGCCAGCTGGTTGCCGTTGCCCCGCCCGGAAGCTTTGTCCGCTGGCACGGGGAAGGGGAGCCCGTCGAACTGAAGGCGACCAAACTCCGCGGGGAACTGAGTGAAGGCATGATCTGCAGTTCAGGGGAAATTAACCTGGGGGACCTCTTCCCCGCCCCTGAGGAGGCCATTATCCTGGATCTGACCCCGGATTTTCCGGAGGCGCTGCCGGGAGAACCTCTGGCGGATCTCCTCTGCCTGGATGATACCATCATCGAGATCGACAATAAATCCCTGACCAACCGGCCCGATCTTTGGGGCCACTACGGCATCGCCCGCGAATTTGCCGCCATGTACGGCAAGACGCTTCAAACTCTGCCGGAATTGGAAATCCCAGAGGCCCTGCCCTATGAGGTCCGGATCAGTGACACAGACCGCTGCCGCCGTTACGATGCCGTGGTATTCGACGGGGTCCGGCCGGACGACTCCCCCTTCTGGCTGAAACGGGCCGTCTGGTCCGTCGGCATGCGGCCCATCAATGTCCTGGTCGACCTGACCAACTATGTCATGCTGGCCACCGGCCAGCCCACCCACGCCTTCGACCGCGACCACGTCGAAGAGGGGATTCATGTCCGCCTGGCCCGGGAGGGCGAACTTTTGGAGCTTCTGGACGGCCATAAGCTTGAACTTGACAGGGAAGACCTCCTGATCTGCGACGGCAAGGACAAGCCCATCGGCCTGGCCGGCGTCATGGGCGGGGCGCTGGACTCCATCCTGCCGGAAACGACCGGCATGGTTCTGGAGGTGGCCAACTTCGAGGCCATCGGCATCCGGAAAACGGCAGCCCGCCATCAGCTTCGGACGGAAGCTTCCACACGCTTTGAAAAGGCCATTGATACGAGACGGGCCGACCTGGCCCTGGCGCTCATGATCGAACTGATGGGGGAACTGCAGCCGCAAGCCCTCATCTCCCATACCGGCCGCCAGCATGCAAAAGAGACAGAGACGGTCACTTTGCCCGTTTCACTCCACTTTCTCAATGTCCGCTCGGGCCGGGCGCTTTCCGCAGATGAAGTCGTCTCAACCTTGCAGCCCCTGGGATTTGAAACAAGCTTCGACGGCCAGGATACCCTGACGGTCAAGGTGCCGGTCTGGCGGTCCACGGGGGATGTCAGCATCAAGGACGACATCCTGGAAGAAGTCTGCCGCATGATCGGCTACCAGCACTTTGCCTTTGTCCCGCCCGTCATCACCCTGGAACGCCCGGTCCGTCAGCTGGACTATGAAAGTGAACGGGCCATCCGGGAATACCTGGCCTTCCATGCCGGCCTGCAGGAAATCTTCACCTATCCCTGGGCGGACAGCCGTTTCCTGGAAGCTGCCGGAGAGAAGACGGAAGACCTTCTGGTCCTTTCGACTCCGCCCTCGCCTGAACAGGCCTTCCTGCGCGGCTCCCTGATCCCCGGACTCATGGAAGCGGCAGCAGAGAACTCCCGCTTCTACGACGGTTTCGGCCTTTTTGAAATGGCCCAGGTTTTCCACAAGGGAGAAAGCCATCCCAGCGTCCCTGAAGAGACACTGCCGCTGCAAAACAAAAAGCTGGGGATGATCCTGACCGGCAGCATGCCTCTCCTGCTCTTCCGCCGTCTGAAAGGAATCCTGTCCGGCCTGCCCCGCTACGGGAGAACCGAAAACTGGTCCTTTACCCGGGAAGGTGAAAAAGCCCCCTGGGCGGATCGCCAGGCCTGGCTTAATCTGGTCAACGGCCGGGGAGAGACCGTCGGCCGCATGGGCCTCTTGTCGCCCAGGGCCACAAGCTCTTCCGGTATCCGCCAGCTCTTTGCGGCGGCAGCTGAGATCGATGCAGACAAGCTCCTGCCTCTTCCCAGCCGCCACAATGAATTCCGGCCGCTGCCCCACTTCCCCCTGGTTGAACAGGATCTGTCGGTCATTGTCGGCGAAGAGGTGTCCTGGGCCGATATCGAAAAGGCAGTGGCCTCCCATGTCCGCCGTTCCGAATTTGTTGAGGAGTACCGGGGCAGCCAGGTGCCGGAAGGCAAGAAATCCCTCATGTTCCGCTTCTGGCTGGCTTCGGATGAGAAAACCCTGACGGCCGAAGACATCGAGGAAATGCGTAAACGGATTTTGAAAAAACTCAAGCATATACTGGGGGCGGAGTTAAGATAGCCGAATATCGATATTTCCGTATCGAATGTAACAGTTTTTGAATGACCGGGATCGCCCGCACTTCTGCTCCTATACAGGAAAATGCGGGCGATCTCCTTTATTCGGCATTTTTCTGCATTTTCCTTCTTTTATTATTAATCTTATACAAGCACGGGGAAATTCATTGCTTTATCTCCTTTATGTCAACTTGCAGGATTGTTTTCTTTTGGCATAATGGTACCTGGTAATTTTTGGGTGTGAAATGCAGAAAGCGAATATTTAGCATAGTGCTTACAAGCTCTTTCCTAATCCTGACGAACAATCCAATGGTCGCTGAGGCCTTCAGCGGACGTTTCTCCATTCAATTTATTGAAGAGGGGAACGACCGGGATGTTCTTTTGCGCGCGCGCGACCTGGTCCATGTGGGGCACCGTATCCTGACGGCCCCCCTGGCCGGGAGCATCAAGCCGTGGGAGACCCCCTACCGGTCGGTCATGCTGACAGCTGAGCCGGAAGGACCGATGGACCTGTTTTCACTGGATCTCATGGAACGTGCTTTGGCAATATTAAGAGAAACAAAAGCCAGCCCCCGGACTGTATCCCAGGCCATTCTCCAGGACTTTCAAATTGTTGATAAAAGCCTGATGGAGAGTGCGCTCATGTCCATGGAGGCCGCCGGTCAGGCTTAGCCCCTGCCGGACCACTGCAATGAGGTGAAAAGGTGAAACTGGAATTAGGCTATATTGACATCAAAGGCATCCGGTTCGGCACATACAACGCCGTTGAAGACCGCGTGCTTGTCGTCAATCCGGATACGCTGATCGAACAGGTCCTGGAAGATCCGCATATCAAGGCGGCGCGTTTTGAAATCGCGTCACCGGGTGAAAAAACACGGATTACTCCCGTCAAGGACGTTATTGAACCCAGAGTCAAGGTGGAAGGCCCGGGCGGTATTTTCCCCGGCGTCATCTCCAAGGTTGACCGTGTCGGTTCAGGCAAGACCCACGTCATGCGCGGCATGGCTGTGGTGACCGCCGGCAAGATCGTCGGCTTCCAGGAGGGGATCATCGACATGTCAGGCCCCGGTGCCGACTACACCCCCTTCTCGAAAACACACAACCTGGTCCTCGTCATGGAGCCTGCAGAAGGGATCCATCCCCACGAGTATGAAAAAGCAGCCCGCCTGGCCGGCCTGAAAATCGCCGTGACCGTCGGTGAACTGGCCCGCAATATTGCGCCGGACGAGACGGTTGTCTATGAGACGCCGACCATCGCCGAGACCTTTGACGCCAAACTCCGCGGCCTGCCCCGGGTCGGCTATGTCATGATGCTGCAAAGCCAGGGCCTCCTGCACGACACCTACGTTTACGGTGTTGACGCCAAGAGAACCCTGTCGACCCTGATCCGCCCCACCGAGCTGATGGACGGTGCCATCGTCTCCGGCAACTGCGTGTCGGCCTGTGACAAGAACACCACCTACCACCACCTCAACAATCCCATCATCGAAGAACTTCTGGCCCGCCACGGCAAGACCCTGAACTTCGTCGGGATGATCATCACCAACGAAACCGTTTATCTGTCAGACAAGATCCGTTCCTCGGACTGGACGGCGGATATGGCGGGATTCCTGCCCTTCGACGGTGCCATCATCAGCCAGGAAGGCTTCGGCAACCCCGATACCGACCTGATCATGAACTGCACCAAACTGGAGAAGAAGGGCATTAAAACCGTTATCGTGACGGATGAATATGCCGGACAGGATGGCAAGAGCCAGTCCCTGGCCGACGCGGATGAACTGGCCAATGCGGTCGTCTCCGCAGGCAATGCCAACGAGACCATCGTGCTGCCTCCCATGGATCACATCATCGGGACACTCGATTATGTCGATACAATCGCAGGCGGCCATGACGGCTCCCTCCGTCCCGACGGGTCCATTGAAGCAGAAATCCAGGTCATCATCGGGGCAACCAATGAGCTTGGTTTCAACCACATGAGCGCACGCTAAGGAGGATACGGTGAGTAAATTCAAGGTCGTTCATTATATCAATCAGTTCTTCGGCCAGATCGGCAGCGAAGACATGGCGGATTTCCCGGCTGAAAAACGCCAGGGGCCGGTCGGCCCGGGCATCGCCTTCCAGCAGGCCTTCGGCGACAAGGCTGAAATCACCGCCACCATCATCTCCGGGGACTCCTGGTTCAATGAGAATCTGGAAACGGCGAAAGCCCTGGTCCTTGAGATGGTCCGTGAAGAAAAACCCGACCTCTTCGTTGCAGGTCCCGCCTTCAACGCCGGCCGTTACGGTGTCGCCTGCGGCACCATCGCCGATGCCGTCCAGACAGAGCTGGGGATTCCCGCCGTCACCGGCATGTACGAAGAGAACCCCGGAGCGGATATGTTCCGCGAGAAGGTCTACACCATCGCTACCGGCGACAATGCCGCCGGCATGAGAAAAGTCGTTCCGCTCATGGCCAAGCTGGGCCTGAAGCTGATGACCGGTGAAGCCATCGGCGCCTCCATCGAGGACGGCTACCTGCCTAACGGCATTCGCAAGAACTTCTTCGACAAGGAGCGCGGCGCTGCCCGTGCGGTCAACATGCTCATGAAGAAGCTGGCCGACAAACCCTTTGTCACGGAGTACCCCATGCCTTCCTTCGACCGGGTGGAACCCCAGCCGGCCATCAAGGATATCACCAAGGCACAAATCGCCATCGTGACCTCGGGCGGGATCGTTCCCAAGGGCAACCCCGACCGTATCGAGAGTTCTTCCGCAACCAAATATGGTGCCTATAATATCGAGGGTGTCGACGATCTGACAGCCGAGACCTATGAGACGGCCCACGGCGGTTATGACCCGGTCTATGCCAATGAGGATGCAGACCGCGTGGTCCCCGTCGACGTTCTCCGCCAGTACGAAAAGGACGGCAAGATCGGCAAGCTGCACAACTGGTTCTACTCCACCGTTGGCAACGGCACCTCCGTTGCCAACTCCAAGCGCTTTGCAGTGGATATTGCAGAGAAGCTTGTTTCACAAGGAGTGGATGCCGTCATCCTTACCTCGACCTGAGGAACCTGTACACGTTGCGGTGCAACAATGGTTAAGGAAATTGAACGCGCAGGCATCCCGGTTGTCCACATGTGCACGGTCACCCCGATCTCACTGACAGTCGGCGCCAACAGAATCGTCCCCACAGTGGCCATCCCCTACCCCCTGGGCAAGCCTGATCTGTCCCCGGAGGAAGAGTACAAACTGCGAAGCGAACTGATCGACAAGGCCCTGAAGGCCCTGATGACGGAAGTCACTGATCAGACCATCTTTGAATAAACAGCGGCCTGGCCGCAGGAAGGATCAGTCATGGACAAGATTTATGACCTTATCATCATCGGGGCCGGTCCGGCCGGCCTGACCGCCGGACTGTACGCCGGGCGCTCGCGCCTGGATACGCTCCTGATCGAACGCGGTCCGGACGGCGGCCAAATCGCCATCACCGATGAAATTGAAAATTACCCCGGCGGCCTGTCAGGCCCCGAAAAGATTGAAAGCGGAGCTGAGCTCATCGCCCGCATGACCGCCCAGGTGGCCCACTTCGGCGTCGAGCGCCTGTCTGCTGACGTGACCCGTGTCGAACTGGAAGGGCCGGTCAAACGCGTCCACACCCGTGAAGGGGTTCGTGAATCCAAGGCTGTCATCATTGCCTCGGGAGCCCACCCCAGGCCCATCGGCTGCCCGGGTGAGGCGGATCTGGTGGGACGCGGTGTTTCCTACTGCGCCACCTGCGACGGCTCTTTCTTTGAAGACCTGGAAGTCTACGTGATCGGCGGCGGCGATACTGCCGTTGAAGAAGCCATGTACCTGACCAAGTTCGCTCGCAAGGTGACCATCGTTCACCGCCGGGATGAACTGCGGGCTGTCCAGTCCATCCGTGAACGGGCCTTTGCCAACGATAAGATCGAATTCCTCTGGGATTCGGTGGTCGAGGAGCTCCATGGTGATGACGGAGTCCTGTCCGCCATGACAGTCAAGAATGTCAAGACCGGCGAGCTGACCCGGCTCGAGGCAGATGAGGAAGACGGCATGTTCGGTGTATTCGTTTTCATCGGCTTCCTGCCCAACTCCGAACTTTTCCGCGATGTCATCGACATGGAGTACAACTACATTCTGACCGACGAAGAAATGCGGACCAATGTCAAGGGCGTCTACGCCGCCGGTGATATCCGGAAGAAACCGCTCCGCCAGGTGGTCACCGCCTGTTCGGACGGAGCCATCGCCGCCATGTAGGTTGAACACGACCTGGCATCCGGCGTGATTGGCTAGTGAAAGGAAAGATAACCATGTTTGAACTCGACAAGAATAACTTCGAAAGCGAAATTCTTCAGTCGGAAGAGCCTGTTCTCGTTGACTTCTACGGCAACGGCTGTGTTCCCTGTGAGGCCCTGAAACCCCATATTCTGAAACTTGAGGAAGAATACGGCGACCGCCTCCGCTTCACAGCCCTCAACACTTCAGGTGCCAGACGCCTGGCCATCGGCCAGCGGATCCTGGGCCTTCCGGTCATCGCCATCTACCAGGGCGGTGTCAAAGTGGAAGAGCTGATCAAGGATGATGCGACCCCTGAAGCGGTCGAGGCCATGATCAAGAAGTATATCTAACGTTTACAATCCTGCTGCAGGGCCTCCGGGCCCTGCGCTTTGGGTGGGTGACCCGTTTAAAAAACACCTCTAAATAAACAGGAAAGGAGCAGGATATGAGCATACTCAATGGCAAGAAGGTCATCATCATCGGTGACCGCGACGGAATCCCCGGCCCGGCAATCGCGCTTTGCGCAGAATCAGCTGGTGCCGAGGTTATCTTCTCCGCAACGGAGTGCTTCGTCTGAACGGCCGCGGGTGCAATGGATCTGGAGAATCAGAAGCGTATCAAGGATCTCACTGAAGAGCATAACCCTGAGGATATTGTTGTCCTTCTGGGTGCCGCTGAAGGTGAGGCCTCCGGTATCGCTGCTGAGACGGTCACAAACGGTGACCCGACATTCGCAGGTCCGTTGACAGGAGTCTCGTTGGGACTCAATGTCTACCACGTGTGTGAAGAGGAAGTCAAGGCGGATTATGATCCGGAAGTGTACGAAGAGCAGGTTTCCATGATGGAGATGGTTCTCGACATCGATGAGATCGCCGAAGAAATGAAGGCAATTCGCGAAGAGTTCAGCAAATACAGTGCTTAACTCGGTTGACGAGACGATGCCCCGGTGCCAACCCCAAATCCTTGGGGCCGGCCCGGGGCATCTTAACAGTTAAGAAATTCAAATTTTTATATAAATAAAGATCACAAGACAGGAGCGATACAACAGATGAACAGTGTAATGAAAGGCGCCGGCTATATCCTCGTCCATACCCCCGACATGATCATGCATAACGGGACTACGCAGACGACTGAGCGCATTGTCAACCCCGATTCAGACTACCTGAAACAAATCAAATCCCACCTACGCCCCTACGACCGTGTGTGCGCATATTACCCCAATCAGACCTACATCGGCAATATCACTCCTTTTGAGCTTGCCAAGGTGGAAGGCCCCTGGCAGGACCTTGAGGCCCCAACAGACGACCGCTACGGCCTTTTCGGGGAAATTATGCCCCAGGACGAGTTCTACCTCCTGATCCAGGCTGCTGACGAATTTGAGCTGGTCTACCTGGACAAAGACTTTGTCGCAGGAACCCTGCCCAAGCTGGCTGAAGACCCTATCATCACGGAATACATCCTGAAAAGAATCAGGGAGGGTGTCGATCAAGAGCGTTTGAAGAAGATGGTCGAAGAGGAAGGCGCGGAAGGTCTTTACAAAGATGATCATCTGGTCGGTGCCGTCCGCCGTGCCCACGACATTGACCCCAACCTGTCGGCCCACGTCATGATTGAGAACCTGGTCTCCAAGGCCTCCAGTGTCCTGGCCCTCCTTTATGCGGTTAAGAATGCCGGAATCAGCCCCGAAGATGTTGAATACACCATCGACTGTTCCGAGGAAGCCTGCGGCGACATGAACCAGAGAGGCGGCGGCAACTTCGGTAAGGCGACGGCCGAGATTGCGGGTCTGACCCACTCCACCGGCTCTGACGTCCGGGGCTTTTGTGCAGCCCCCGCCCACGCCGTCATGGTGGCAGCCTCACTGGTCAAGGCCGGGACCTTCAAGACCGTGGCTGTGACCGCCGGCGGATCGACTGCCAAGCTGGGCATGAACGGCAAGGACCACGTCAAAAAAGGCCTGCCCATCCTGGAGGACTGCCTGGGCGGTTTCGCCGTCATCATTTCTGAAAACGACGGGAAAAATCCTGAGATCAACGTGGAGAATGTAGGCTGGCACGCCGTCGGCACCGGCAGCTCTCCCCAAAATGTCATCGCTTCCCTGGTCACCCAACCCCTGGCCAAAGCAGGTCTGAAAGTGACCGACATTGACTACTACTCACCCGAGATGCAGAACCCCGATATTACGAAACCGGCCGGTGCCGGCAACGTCCCCGAAGCCAACATGAAGATGATCGGTGCTCTGGCCGTCAAGGAAGGCGACCTGGAACGCAGGGATCTGGCAGCCTTTGTTGAGAAGCACGGCCTGCCCGGCTTTGCCCCCACTCAGGGCCATATCCCTTCCGGTGTGCCTTTGATGGGCCATGCCCGTGAATCCATGCTTAAGGGAGAGGTTAACCGCGTCATGATCGTGGGCAAGGGCTCCTTGTTCCTGGGCCGGATTACCAACCTCTTTGACGGTGTCTCCTTCATCATGGAACCGAATAAGGGTGAATCGGCCGCTTCCTCGGTTTCCAGCGACGAAATCCGCAAGCTGATCGCCGAATCGCTCCGGGATTTCGCCTCAGGTCTCCTGGAGAGCAGGTGATCGCCATGGATCAGATCAAACGCGATATTGCCGGCATCTTCAATGAGCTGGCGGACGCCCTTGAAACGGGCCAGTTCGGCAAGAAGACCCGGGTCGCCGTCATCGGCCCCGGCTCGGAGCTGGGCGAGGACAATGTCATACAGGCTTGCGTCCTGGCCGCAAAAAAAGGAATCGAAGTTCTCTATCTTGGCAATGTGCAAGGAGAGGGTGTGACCACCATCCCCTGCAGCTGCGCTGACGATGCCTTCGAAAAAATGGAAGAACTGCTGTCCAAGGGCGAGGCCGATGCGGCCGTCGCCATGCATTACCCCTTCCCCATCGGGGTTTCCACGGTGGGCCGGGTGGTCGCTCCCGCGACCGGCAAGGACGTCTATCTGGCGACCACGACCGGCACGACATCCACCGACCGGGTGGAGGCCATGGTCCTCAATACCATCGCTGGTGTTGCAACCGCCAAAGCGGACGGGATCCAGTCCCCCACAGTCGGCCTCCTGAATCTGGACGGTACCCGGCAGGTGGAGGGAATCCTCAAAGAGCTGAAGGACAATGGCTACCCCCTGAACTTCGCATCATCCGGCCGTTCCGACGGCGGGGCGGTCATGCGGGGCAACGACCTGCTCATGGCCTCCCAGGATGTCCTGGTGACCGATTCCCTGACTGGCAACGTCCTCATGAAGGTGCTGTCGGCCTTTACCTCCGGCGGCTCCTATGAGACGTCAGGTGCCGGTTACGGCCCCGGCGTCGGGGAGAAGATGTCGGGGATCGTCATGATCGTCTCCCGGGCCTCCGGCGTTCCGGTCATTGCCGGGGCAGTGGCCTACGCGGCCTCCCTGGCCCGCGGCGGACTCAAGTCTGTCTACATGAATGAACTCAGCCTGGCCAGAAAGGCCGGCCTGGATCGGATCCTGGCCGAGCGGCGGGAAGCGGCAGCCGGCAAGTCCGCGGCAGCGGAGACCATTGCGGCTCCTCCCTCCGAGGTGGTTACAGAGCAGATTGAGGGCATCGACGTCCTGGACCTGGAAGACGCCGTCCACCTTCTTTGGAGCAAGAAGATTTATGCGGAAAGCGGAATGGGCTGTACCGGCCCCATTGTCCGTGTGTCGGAGGCTAATCTGGAGCAAGCTGCGGTCATTCTCAAAGACGGCGGTTTCGTGAGCGAATAGGGGCGATTCTTTACTGATGTTGGATTTTCAACCGCTTGAATTAAAGCACATCCCACTGGTCAGGCCCTACCTGACCCCCAACCCCCAAAGACTCTGCGACCTCACGGTCGGAGGGATCTTCATGTGGCGGGACTGGTTCAAGAACGAGTTCGTGATTGCGGCAGACTGCCTGATCACCAGCATGCGGATCTTTGATACCCACACAGCATTTACGGTTCCTCTCGGTAACAACCGGGAGGAAGCCCTGGCTCTTCTGGAAGCGCACTGTGAAGAAATCGGGGAACCTCTTGTTTTCTGCATCGTCGGAGATCAGGATCTCCCCCTTCTCTCCCAGCGCTACCCCGAATTTCATGCGGTCTCCGAACGGGACTATTTCGACTATCTTTATGACGCCCGGGACCTCCTCCAGCTGAAAGGCGGCAAGCACCGGGCGACCAGAAATAATATCAACCGCTTTTTGAGGAGCATCCCCGACTGGCGCTTCGAGATGATCAACCAGGATAATCTCGAGGCTGTCTGCAATTTTGCCTGTGCCGTGGAAGCGGACAATCCGCCCGATAACAGCACCCTGAAAGAGGAGGCCCGCAAGATCCGGGAGGTCCTGCACAACATGCAGGACTACGGCATGTTCGGGGGCGTCCTTTTCGTCGGCGATGATGTAGCCGGCTTCTCCCTGGCTGAGATCGAGGGAGATACCCTCTACGTCCACGTGGAAAAGGCCGATGTCCGCCACCGGGGGGTTTACCAGATGCTGGTTTCAGAGTTCATGCAGATGTTCGGCGACGCTGAGTCCATCGCCTACGTCAACCGGGAGGACGACAACGGAGACCCCGGCCTCCGCCAGTCCAAGATGACCTACGGTCCGGTTGCCCTGATCTCCAAGTACACGGTTTATACGGACAAGTCCAAGCCGGAATGGATGGAACGCTGTTATATGTAGGGTGATTCAAGAACCCGGTCATCGAGGGGCAGTCCTGGCAGGGCTGCCCCTTTTTGCAACACCCTCAAGGTATTTGAATGGCGTCAATCCGTGCCTGCAGATAGTCTCTTGTATCCAGGTCCTGATTCTCCGGCAGGAAATCCACCAGAGCCTGAGCCGCATCGACAGCCTCCTGGGACATGGCCGTCTCCGCCTTCTGGATGGCGGACACGGCCATGGCAATGGAGAGAATCTTGGTCATCTGTGCCCGCGTGACGTCCCCTCGGGGATCGAATTGTTCACTACCGCCTATACCCTTGACAATGCCGTTGCTGGCCAGGATCAGGACATAGCCCCTGATTTCTTCATTTGGCGAAAGATCCGTGAAATCAGCGGGCAAGTCTCCCATTTCCAGATGGAAGGCTTTGGCTGTAATCTGACAGATCTGCTCCCGGGTAATCTGTTTTTTGGGCCGGAAAGTTCCGTCCGGATAGCCCCGGATGGCGCCCTCTTCCGCCAGGGCCGCGATATAGGGGGACATTTCATCTGTTTTGGCGACGTCGGGGAAATCCGCCCGCTTGCCTTTGTAGTTGAGGCCTGCCGCAACTGCGATCATCTTGGAGGCGTGGTCCCGGCGGACTCCGTAGGAGGGCCGGAAGGTTCCCGTGGAATAGCCGTTGACGATCCCCTGGCGGGCCAGATTGATCACGTAGCCGTGGTACCAGCTGGCCTTGATCACATCCGGGAAGGATACGTCCAGATAAGCAAGAAGAGCGCTGGCATCCACCAGCCCATGCCCGTACTTGACATCATAGCCCCGGGGGCCCAGATCCCGGCTCGTTGCTTTCACGGCTTCCAGAAACTGGGCCGCGGTAAGCTTGGGCCGGAGCGAAACAGCCAAAGCCGCAACCCCCGCCACATAGGGTGAGGAAAAAGAAGTTCCGCTGGCGTAGCCATAGTAGCGGCTGCCGTCCGTGGTCAAAACACTTTGGCCGGGGGCCACGAGATCCACCCGATCGTTGTAGTTGGAGAAACTGGCCCGGAGATGTTCACTTGTCACGGCTCCGACTGAAAACACACCCTCATAGGAAGCAGGATAGGAATATTGGCTGCTGTTATCATTTCCGGCGGCAGCGACCACAATAGCGCCCTTATCCTGGGCATACCGGACTGCTTCTTCTTCAAATTCAAGGAATTCGTAATGGCCCAGGCTGAGATTGATGACCCGGCAGCCCATGTCTGCGGCATCGTAAATGGCCCCAACGGCATCGCTGACGTAACCGTCGCCATTGGCATCCAGGACACGGAAGGGGATCACGGCCGAACGCCAGACTGTCCCCGCGATTCCAATGCTGTTATTGGCAGCGGCCGCAATCACACCGGTCACATTGGTCCCGTGGCCGTTGGGATCGGTATAAACATGATCCCAGTTCAGATAATCCCAGCCTGCCCGGATATGACCCGGCTGAAAATCGGGGTGCTGCCGGTTGAAGCCGGTGTCAAGAACCGCAATGTAAAAGCCGACACTGCCGATGGTCCGGTTCCAGGCCGGGCGCAGCTTCATGGAATCCAGCGCCCATTGATCGGGGGCGTAGGGATCATCCACGGCCCTCTGGGCATGGATCACAAAGTCTTCTTCGACCTGGTCAACCAGATCGCCTGCCTTGGCGAGAAAACCGTCGAGATCCGCCGTCACCAGGCAGGCCAGCCGGTTGTCGCTGGAACCGATCAGGCTGTATCTTTCATCTTTGAGCACTCCGGAAATATCTGTTTTGGAGCTATTCTTTCGAAAACCGACGATATAGCGCTTTTCCCCTGAAGCGGCCGAAGCAGTCGGCGGCCGGGTTCCCAGCGAACCTGCCCGGATCTCACGGGGTATACCCTCCTGCATGAGGGAAAGCTTCCTTTCCCGGGCGGAGTCTTCAGCTGCAAAGGGATCCGGCAGAGTTTCGCGGCCGGCCGCAGCGGACGGCACGGATGCTCCAAGCGGGAGCAGGGTAATGAGAAGGAGCAGGGCGGCAATAAAAGCGATCAGACGTTTGAGCATGGCTTCCCCCATTTCGGGTGTCGGCCTGTCATGCAAGCCGGGCATCAGGGCGGATCATATCGGCATCAGGATAGCACTTGGCCGAGGGCAATGGGGAAGAGGCGGATAACTATTTCTTCTCTTTTGCCCGCTTATCGTTGATGATGTCCATATGCTCCTCTGTAATCAAGGTCACCTGATTGTCCCGGGCCCAGGCCACACAGCCTTTGAGAGCCGTATGGAGAAAGATCCGCGGCACCTTGACCAGCCGGGAGCAGGCCTCCCTTGTGAACTTGATGTCCGGATCAATCCGTTCAGCCGCATAGCAGACTGAATCAAGGTTTGCCTCACGCATGGGCAGGATCTGGGGAATAGCCCGGGAAAACCGGGTATACCAGAAAGATTTGGAATCCCGGTAACCGTAATCCACGGGAACCCGGGGGAAGTCCCGGGAGCGCACCCCGTCAATGATGGCCCTGTGGTATTTTTCTTTCATCAGAATCTTATCGACGCGAAGGATGAAATGGGCTCCGAACTCGCTGGTGATACCGTTGAAATCATGATAGGGCGGCGGATAACCGTCCAGAATTCCAGGCCTGTCTCCTCCAGCCTCATCAAGCTCCCGCATCCAGCTGCATTCGAATACCTGGAAACTCTCTGCCACAACTTTCGGATAGAGTCCTCGCGGATCTTCTGCAGATCTCAGGCCTTCCTCCAAGGTGAAAAGGCAGTCCTTCATTTTCTCGGCCGGCGTATCCCCCGGCCAGCCCAGCCGCACCGCCTCCTTGAAGTATTTCCGTTTGTCCGGAATGAAATTGATGGAGCAGGCCCCCCTGGCCAGAATGTGTTGGGCCGTGTTTGAAGAATTCCGGCAGCAAAGAAGCATGGCGTAATAGTCTCGGCCGGCCACGTAATAGGGCTGAATAAGCGAAAAGGGACCTAAGCTGGTCTTCCCGTCATCCGTCAGTGTGCCGATCAGGACCGTCGGCATGGGAAAGAAGGAAGATGTCTGATAGAAGTTGTCGACGATCCGAAGATTTTTAAAAGAACTCATATTGATCCTCTTCCCATTGTCTGGCCGTTATTGGTCATAGCTCTATCCGTCACCTTAGCAGATCCGGACATTCAGTGGCACTTTTCATGGTGAAAAAAGCTGAACACGGGCTGGAGCAGTTTCGAAGATTATTCCAATTCTTTCTTTTTGAGCAATACCTCCGTCACTGGCCGGCCCTGAATCACCGGTGCAGATGTATTTTATATGTTAATATTATACCGTTATACATATGTATATGTATTTTAAGAGGAGACTGACCATGAGACATTCCAAATATTTACTGATCTTTCTTGCCCTTTTTTTGAGCCTGGCCATCCTCGCCGGATGCGGCAATGGCCCGGGCAAGACGCCTGAAACTTCGCCCGCAACAGATAAGCCGGCAGAATCCGGATCCACTGAACCGGCCCCCCAGACCGAACCCTCGGACCATGATCCTTCCGATGAACCCTGGGCCGGCGATCTTCAAGAATCCAGCATCGAGGAAACCGTCCTTTTTGACGAGCAGGGCGTGAAGATCACGGCTCTTGAGCTTTCCTTCGGCAGTTACGCGGCAGAACTCAAGCTGGAGCTTGAAAACAAGACCGACATAGACTGGAATATTTCCACCGGCTTTCTCAACTACAGCGGAGGCACCGCAGTCAATGGACGGATGCTGGATGTCTACGCCAATTTCGATATCATGGCCGGGAAAAAATCCATCGAATCCCTCCGCTTCAGTACAGACGAACTTGCTTTGTTAGGCGTCACGAAGATGGCGGAGATTGAACTGGGTTTCTATATTCGGGACAAGGATGACCGGGACAGCTTCTTTATCACTGGTCCGCTGAGCCTGAAAACATCTGCCGCAGACCATGTCCAGACCCAGGACGCCTTCAGGAAGACCATCGTCAACAAGGCCGCTCAGGAGCTTTTCGAATACAAACTGATCCATTTCTCGGAAGATGAGATTTTCAATGAAAAAGGAATCCACATCCTGTCCCAGACCCTGATCCACCAGGATGAAGACACCCTGCTCCTTCTGGAGGTCGAGAACAGTGCCGATGAACACATCTACCTGGCAGCCCGTTCCCTCTTCCTGAACGGTCTTCTGGTCGACGATTCAACACTGACCGGTCAGTTCATCAACCCCGGTACAAGGAGACTGGTCGCCCTGGATCTGACGGCCAGACTGAGCCAGGATTTCGCTGATCTTTACGGGGTCAAGGAAATCGGTGAAATTCTCTTCTCCGTCACTTTGGAAGACGGGGAACATAAGGATCTGTTGGAGCCCCGGGAGGTCAAGGTCACCGTTCCCGGCGCCAAGGCCGTCTACGACGGCTCCGGCAAGGAACTTTTCAATCAGGACGGCATCCGTATTATCTACAAAGATCTGCTTCCCGATCCCTACGACTTCATCGACGACATCCACCTCTTGCTGCTGGTTGAGAATACCGGATCCACGGATTACATCTTCACGGATCCCTACGATGCACTCTCCGTCAACGACTACATGACCGATTACTACAATATGACACTTGATATCCCCAAAGGCGGAGCCGCCGTCATTGATATCGGTATCGATTATGACTCCCTGGAGGAGAACGGCATTTATGAAATCAGTGACATCCGCCTGATCGAAATGGTATTTAAGGTCATGGACAACCGCTATGATGTGCTTTCCAGCCCAAGGATCACGCTGACCTACTGAAACAATCCAAATCCATAGCAACAAAAAGGCTCTCTCCTTATTGGGGAGGGCCTTTCTTACCGGTCACCAGCTGGGATCCACAAGAAAATCCCGGATATTCCGGTGACGGATGCCCTTCTGGCTCAGATCCGTCTCATCCATGGAAAGCACATACTTGGGGTAATGATCCCTGACAGCGTCATAGGCTCCGAATTCCTGTTCCTCAATTTGGGGAGAGGCCAGGATATAGGCGACCTGGATGTATATCCTGCTGTCCCCCCGCTCGCAAACAAAATCAATGGCGGAGGATCCGGTAAGGCCTGCCGTTACCCGGTAGCCCCGCCGCAAAAGCTCCAGGAGGACAATATTTTCAAGGATCATGTTGATCTCCTTGATCTGGCCGCCGAAGACCGCCTCCCGGATGCCGTGATCCGCCAGGTAGAATTTGTCGCCGACAGTCAGAAGCTTGTCCCTTTTCAGGTCATGGCGGGGGATCCTGTAGAACAAGGATGCCTTGACACCGTATTCCAGATAATTGAGGATTGTTTCCCTGGCTGTAATCCGGCCCTCTTTTTTGAATTGCCCGGAGATGTAATTGGCCGACAGGCTGGTGCCGGGATGGGCAAAGACAAAACCGATCACACGCTCCAGGAGCTCCACGTCCCGGATCTCATTGCGCCTGACAATATCCTGCAAGACCAGGGAGCCGAAAAGATCTTTCAGGTAGAGCTTGGAAGCATCTTCTTCCATGCGGAGGCTGCCCAGGGCCGGCATGCCGCCCAGCTGGAAGAAGCGGACAAAGATCTCATTTTCCGGAGCCCCCGGGTAGAGCTGGATGTACATTTCTTTAAATTCGGCAAATGAAAACGGAAAGATCTTGAAGCGGACAAAAGAGCCGGCCGGAACATCTGAACAGGAACCGGCCAGGAAGATCTCACAATCATAGGATTTCTGCAAGTTTTCGATAAACTCCTCACAGCCGCGGACTTCCTGGATTTCATCGAAAAACAGATAGGCTTTGCCGTCTATCTGCGCCATCCGTTCTGCGACTGCATGAAAAAGGGATTCGGCTTTCCGTAAGGGGAGATTCCGCATTTCTTCAAAGTTATAGGCAATAAAACGCTCCGGGGAAACGCCCTGCCTGATCAACTCCTCCCGGATATGCTCAAGCATGACTGATTTTCCGCCCCTACGGATCCCCGTCAGAACCTTGATCTGATCGTTCCCGATTAAGGGTCTGATTTGTTTCAGATAATTTTCCCGCTTAATCATGAGAATGAAAGCTCCTTCGAATTAAAATAATAATAACACGACTATAACGAACATACAATGAAAATATATCAATTTCCATAGTTACAGCTGACATCGTCCTGAAATCTCATTCTCTACCCCTCATTTGACATCCCCTCCCGCTCATGCTAATCTGCTGAAAATTGAATCGCTTTCGATAGAGGCGCGGTTTCAAAGAGTAATGTCAGCATCCGGCAAGGCCGCCGCAGGCATGAAAGGGGAAACCGCCGAAGTTCCGGCAAGACGGCCTTGTCTTCCGGTGCTGGGACGGCAGAGAAGATCTGCCGGACTGTCACAAGCTTATGTGGAGCGCTATCTGAGGTGTTGGATAATATCCGATTCCCGTGAACCGCTTGACAAGGCGGTTCTTTTTTTGAATGACCCGCCGGCGGGGAAGAAGCCGGATCCCGCTCTCTTGCGGGAAGGAAAGGATTCAAAATGAGGAATTGGATTGCGGGCCTTATGAGCCTTCTGCTCCTGCTGACACTTGCAGCATGCGGACCGGCCGTGACGGGACCATCCGGACAGGAAGTTCCGACGGCCGTGGAAGACGGCATTCTCACCATCGCCATGGAATGTGCCTATGCACCCTACAACTGGACCCAGAATGATGACTCCAAAGGAGCGGTCCCCATCAAGAACGTGCCCGGCTCCTACGCCAACGGCTACGATGTTATGATTGCCAAAATGATCTGTGAAAGCCAGGGCTGGGAGTTGGAAATCGTCCAGTCGGACTGGGACTCCCTGGTCCCGGCTGTCATGACCGGCAATATCGACGCCGCCATTGCCGGGCAGTCCATGACTGCCGACCGTTCGGAACAGGTGGATTTTGCCGGCCCCTACTTCTATGCCAGCATCGTCTGCCTGGCCAAAAAAGGCAGTCCCTTTGCCTCCGCCGGTGGCCTGGCCGATCTTGCAGGGGGCAGCTGCACCGCCCAGCTGGGGACCATCTGGTACGAGAAGTGCCTGCCCCAGATCGAAGGGGCCCGCATCCAGCCGGCTTCGGTCGATGCCCCGGCCATGTTGATGGCACTGGAGACCGGCATTGTGGATTTCGTCTGCACCGACATGCCCACCGCCCAGGGGGCCGTCATTGCCTACCCGGACATGGTCATCCTGGACTTCTCCGGGACCCCGGGGGACTTTCAGTTCAGCGAGCAGGAGCGGACGGAGAATGTCAATATCGGGATCTCGGTCATGAAGGGCAATGCCTATCTTAAGCAGGCCATCAACGACGTGTTGAGGCCCATGAGTAGCGATGATTTCAACGCACTCATGCAGGAAGCCATCCGCATCCAACCCTTAAGCGAGGACTGATATGACAGGACTTACAGGCTTGATCCAGGATCTGTCCAAACTCTGGGCGCGATATGGGGACTCCTATCTGCGGGGGATCAGGGCCACACTCATCCTGGCTCTGATTGCGACCGCCGCCGGCTGCGTCATCGGCTTTCTTGCCGGTGTCCTCAACACCATCCCCCTTTCGGCCAGCGACCGCCCGGTCCGCCGCTTTTTCCTGCGGCTGATCCGGGCGGCCATCCGTCTTTATGTGGAAGTGTTCCGCGGGACCCCCATGGTCCTGCAAGCCGTCTTCATCTACTACGGCCTTCCCTACATCACGCAGAATGCCGTTAAATTCCAAAGCGTCTGGGCCGCCTCCATCCTGATTGTCTCCATCAATACAGGAGCCTATATGGCGGAATCGGTCCGGGGCGGCATCCTCTCCGTCGACCCCGGCCAGTCGGAAGGTGCCCGGGCCATCGGCATGAACCATTACCAGAGCATGACATCGGTCATCCTGCCCCAGGCTTTGCGCAACATCATGCCCCAGATCGGCAACAACTTCATCATCAATGTCAAGGACACCTCGGTCATGTTCATCATCGGTTTCCCTGATTTCTTCGCCGCCCACCGGGCGGCGACCGGGGCCACCTACCTGTATTTCCCTTCGGCCATCATCGAGATGGGCGGCTACCTGGCCCTGACGCTTGCCGCTTCCTTTCTCCTCCGCCGGATTGAAAAACGGATGGACGGGGACAAGAGCTATGAACTGGCAGCCATCGACCCGCTGGTCATGGCGGCCGGCACCCATCGTCATCCGGGAGGTGAAAAATGAGCGGCATGAACCGGATAAATCCGGTCATGGAGGTCAGGGACCTGACCAAATCCTTCGGGAAAAACCAGGTTTTGACCGGCATCAACTTCGACGTTCATGAGGGGGATGTGGTCAGCATCATCGGGGCCTCCGGTTCGGGCAAGTCCACCCTCCTGCGCTGCATCAACCTGCTTGAGACACCCTCCGGAGGCCGTATCCTTTACAGGGGGCAAAACATCCTGGAAGGCGGCATGGATGTCAATGCCTACCGGACCCGGGTGGGCATGGTCTTCCAATCCTTCAACCTCTTCCGGAATATGACGGTCCTGGACAACTGCGTCGCAGGCCAGGTTCGGGTCCTGAAAAAAACAAAAGAAGAGGCCCGGTCCCGTGCCCTGGACTATCTGGACAAAGTTGGCATGGCGCCCTACATCAAGGCCCGCCCCGGCCAGCTTTCCGGAGGCCAGCAGCAAAGGGCGGCCATTGCCCGGGCCCTGGCCATGGAGCCGGACATCCTGCTTTTCGATGAACCCACCTCCGCCCTTGACCCCGAGATGGTGGGCGAGGTCCTGGAGGTCATGCAGAGGCTTGCCCAGGAGGGCATGACCATGCTGGCCGTCACCCATGAAATGGCCTTCGCCCGGGATGTCTCAAGCAGAGTCATCTTCATGCATGAGGGGAAGATTCACGAGAACGGCCGGCCCCAAGAACTCTTCGAAGATCCCCGTCAGCCGGAAACCCGGGATTTCCTGAAGCGCTTTAGAAAGGGATGACAAGAGGGGGCGGAGCGTTACTTCAATTGACAATCCGCCCGTCCCTCATGTAATTTGAAGTTACAAATGAATATAGCGTGTGTTTTTCGCTTCGGCGCGGAATCGTAAAGATTCCGGGGGGAATCGGATGAGAATTCCGAACTATCCCAATAACCGTGATGTCTCAGCCTTACAGGGCAGACTAAGTCGGGCTACCTGATTACACATTATCCACTTGGGGGGCGGGGAGAGCTATTTGCATAAGAGAAGCTCCTTGGTCCAAGGAGCTTTTTTGACTCCTTCCATTATGTTCATTTGAATATTTGAAAGGGGTTTTACACCCATGAAACACAAGAAACTTCTGACCATCCTCTCGGGGCTGATCCTGATCGCCCTGTTGATTGCAGGATGCGCCAAGCCCGAAACGCCGGACCCTTCGCAATCGGAATCGGCTCCTGCGGAAAGCCATCCGGTCCAGTCCACGGAACCGGCAGATCAGTCCATTACAGTGACCGACATGACCGGCCGGACCATCACGCTGGACGAACCGGCCAGCCGGGTGGTGGCACTCACAGCCGCCGACTGTGAGATCCTCTACGCCATCGGAGCCGGGGATGCCCTGGTCGGCCGGGGGGAGTACTGCGATTATCCGGCGGAAGTCCTGGAAGTCCCGGCCGTCCAGTCCGGGGCTGAAACCAACCTGGAACAGATCATTGACCTTGATCCGCAGATTCTCCTCATGAGCACCATGGCCCAGTCCGAAGAGCAGGTGGCCGCACTTGAGGCCGCCGGCATCAAGTGCGTGGTCTCCGACGCCATGGATATCGAGGGAGTCTACACGGCCATCACCATGATCGGTAGCCTGATGGGCAAAGACGCGGAAGCGCAAGCGGTCATCACCTCCATGAAGACCACATTTGATGAAGTTGCGGTCATGGCAGAGAGTCTTTCCGGCAAAGGCATCTACTTTGAAGTCTCCCCGCTGGAATGGGGACTTTGGACTGCCGGCCAGGGGACTTTCATGGATGAAATTGCAAATCTGATCGGCCTCGACAACGCTTTTGCCGATATCAGCGGCTGGAGCGAGATCTCCGAGGAGCAGGTCTTGGAGCGGGATCCCGACCTGATCCTGACCATCTCCATGTACTTCGGGGAAGGCCCTGAGCCGGTTGACGAAATTCTTGCACGGACCGGCTGGGATACAGTCAGCGCCGTCAAAAACGGCCTGGTCCTCAATCTGCCCGACAATGAACTGTCCCGGCCCGGACCCCGTCTGGCCGAGGGCGCCAGAATGCTCTTCGATTTCATCATGGACCACGAATCGGTCCTGGATGAAGCCGCCTGATTAAAGAAACAAGGCCGGCGGGGGGATACCCGCCGGCCCTGGAGGACACCATGCACAAGAGACGGGAGGGCTTTCGCCCCTTTGAATATCTTCTCTTTGCCGGCCTCACGTTCGTGACTTTTGCGGTCTCCGTGTCGCTGGGCTCTGTCCGCGTGCCCCTCCCCGACACCGTGACCCTGATCTGGAATGCCCTTTGGAGACTTCCCCTGCCTGAAACAGCCGTTTCACCCTCCATCATCCTGGCGGTCCGTCTGCCCCGGGTTCTCTCGGTTGCCCTGACAGGGGCTGCCCTCTCTCTTTGCGGCGGCGCCATGCAGGGACTCCTCCGCAATCCCCTGGCTGACGGATCCACTTTGGGGGTTTCCTCCGGAGCCTCCCTGGGGGCTGTCATCGCAATCGCCTTCGGGATCACCATGCCCTCCCTGCCCTTCGCGGGGACCATGGTCATGGCCATTCTTTTCGCCTTTCTCTCCCTGATCATCATCCTGGCTCTGGCCTACCGGCTGGATTACTCGCTATCGACCAACACCATCATCCTGATCGGGGTTATCTATTCCATGTTTGTGTCCAGCATCATGTCCTTCATCATCACCTACGCCTCCGACCGGGTCCGTCAGATCACCTTCTGGACCATGGGGAGTCTGAATGGCAGCAGCTACGGCAACGCCCTCATTCTCCTCGGGGCCCTTTTGGTCTTCGGGGGCGTCATCCTGCTCCATGCACGGGAACTGAATGCCTTCGCCATCGGCGAGGATAATGCCCGCCATATCGGCATCAATACCAGGAGGGTCAAGCTGACCGTCATGATCTCCGTCTCGGTTCTCATCGGTGTTTCCGTCTCCATCGGCGGAACCATCGGCTTTGTCGGCCTTGTCACCCCTCACATGGTCCGCATGATCACGGGACCCAACCACAAGAAGCTCTTCCCCGCCTCGCTTTTCGGCGGCGCCATCTTCCTCATGCTGGCTGACCTCCTGGCCCGCATGCTGCTGAATCCAGTTGAGTTGCCTCTGGGCGTTGTCACCTCTTTTGTGGGAGCCATCGTCTTTGTCTTCATCTTCCATAGAGCCAGGAAAACCGGCCATGCTTAAGGTCAAGGATCTGACCGTCCGCTATGGCGATCTGACCATCCTGGATCAGGTCAGTTTCCATGTGGAAGAAGGGGACTGGCTCATGGTCGCGGGGCCCAACGGGGCCGGCAAGAGCACCATCATCAACGCCGTGGCCCAGGGCGCCCCCTATACCGGCAGCATCGATCTTGCGGGCCGGGATATCCGGAGTTATAAGGCTCATGAGCGGGCCCGGCTCCTGGGCATTCTCTCCCAGCATCACTATTTCAACTATTCCTTTACGGTGGAGGAAGTCATCCGTCTGGGCCGCTATGCCTACACACCGGGAATCTTTTCCAGGCCCCGGGAAGAGGATGAAACCTATGTCCGGGAGGCTGTTGAAATGACGGGTCTGGGGCCCCTCCTCGGACAATCCGTCCTGACTCTTTCGGGGGGAGAGATCCAGCGGGTCTTCCTGGCCCAGCTCCTGGCTCAGAACCCCAGCCTCCTCCTTCTGGATGAACCGACCAACCACCTGGATCTGGTCTATCAGAAGCAAACCTTCGGCCTGTTGAAAGAATGGCTGAAATCACCCGGCCGGGCCATCGTCTCGGTCGTCCACGATCTGGGACCCGCCCGGGCCTACGGCAGCCGGGCTCTCCTTTTGGACAAGGGCCGGCTGGAGGCCCGGGGCCCCATCCAGGAGGTCCTGACGGAGGAAAACCTGAACCGGGTCTACGGCATGGATGTCTTCGCCTGGATGCGGGACATGCTGTCACAATGGCAAAGATAAAAAGGATCAAGAATGCAAAACTGGAATACTCTGATTAAAAGTCTCGAAAGTGTCCAAGGGTCGGACTCTGAAGCCATGGGCCAGGCCCGGGCCCGCTGGAACAGCATCGCCAAACCCGTCGGCAGCCTGGGCCTGCTGGAGGATACAATCGTCCGCCTGGCCGGCATCCAAAGGCGGGCGGATGTCAGCATCGGGAAACGGGCCGTCCTGGTCATGTGTGCCGACAACGGCGTCCTGGCCCAGGGAGTTGCCGGAACGCCCGGGGAAATCACAGCCGTCATGGCAAGTTTTATTGCAGCCGGCCGGTCCTCGGTCTGCATCATGGCCGACCAGGCGGGTGCCGATGTCATCACCGTAGACATGGGAATGTTTCGGCCTTTGGAGAAAAGCAGCATCCTGGACCGCCGGATTGCCGCAGGTACGGCCGATATGACCCTGGGCCCCGCCATGAGCCGCCAAGAGGCGCAAGAGGCCATCCTCGCGGGGGTGGAACTTGTTTCAGATATGAAGGCCCTGGGCTATGACATCCTGGTCACAGGGGAAATGGGAATCGGCAATACGACCACCTCAAGCGCTCTGGCCTCGCAGCTCCTGGGACTATCCCCCCAAGCTGTCACCGGCCGGGGGGCCGGTCTGGATGATGAGGGACTGAACCGCAAAATTCAGGCCATTAGAAAGGCGATCGAAGTCAACAATCCGGATCCGGACGATCCTCTGGACCTGCTGCACAAATTGGGAGGTTTTGACATCGCCGCCCTTTGCGGCGTCTTCCTGGGAGCTGCCCTATGCGGGATCCCGGTGCTGATTGACGGCCTGATCAGCGGGGTCGCCGCCTTGCTGGCTTCCAGATTCTGCCCCACTTCCCAAGACTTTATGCTGGCCAGCCACCAGTCTGCCGAACCGGCAGGCGAAGCGGTCCTGGGAGCCCTGGGTCTCTCCCCCCTGATCCGTGCCAAGATGAGGCTGGGCGAAGGCACGGGAGCGGTTGCCGCCCTTCCCCTGATTGACATGGCGCTGGCTGTCTACAAGAGTCTGATGACCTTCGAAGACATCGGGATGTGAGAGCACCGTGCGTATTCTTCTGACAGGCGGTTCGGCTTCAGGGAAGTCCACTTATGCGGAGAAACTCTCTCTTTTGCTTCCCCCGCCCCATTATTACATCGCCACCATGGAAGTCATGGATGAAGAGGCCCGAAAGAAGGTCATCCGGCACCAGGGGATGCGGGCAGGCAAGGGCTTCATCACCATCGAAAGACCCAAAGACCTGGGCGGACTTGATTTTGATGAAGCCGGAACCATCCTGGTCGAATGCCTCTGCAATCTCCTGGCCAATGAAATGTTCGACCGGGAAGGCCGGATGCTGGACGTCTATAATAAGATTCTGGATGACCTGGAAGAGCTGGAAAAGAAAAGCCGGAACCTGATCCTGGTCACCAATGAAGTGGGAAGTGACGGTTATCCGTACGGCCCGGGAACCCAGGCCTATATCCAGCTCCTGGGCCGGCTGAACAGGGCATTCGCCGCCCGCTTTGATAGCCTGGCGGAACTTGCAGCCGGGATCCCCCTGGTCCTGAAAGGAGAGCTGCCGTGAGAATACTCCGCTCCATCAGCCTGGCCCTGGCCTTCTTCACCAAGCTCCCCATGCCCAAACTGGACTGGTCGGAAGACAATATGCGCTACCTGCCGGCGGCCTTCCCCCTGGTCGGGGTTCTTATCGGCCTCCTGCTGCAGGCCTGGCTTTGGCTCAGCCGGATCCTGGCATTTGGTACTTTCGTTTTTGCAGCCGGCCTGACCCTGATTCCCCTGGCCGTGACGGGCGGTATCCATCTGGACGGTTTTTGCGATACCGCTGACGCCCTGGCCAGCCGGGCACCCATGGAGAAGAAACAGGAAATCCTGGCAGATCCCAGAACCGGCGCCTTTGCCATCATCTCCCTGGCGGCCTATATGGCGGCCTACCTGGCGTTTGCCTCAGAGTGGCCGCCAGATCCCAAAAAGCTGGCTGCCCTGGGACTGGCCCATGTCCTTGGCCGGACCCTGGTGGCTTTCGGACTTGTTTATTATCCTGCGGCCAGAGAAGATGGTTTCTTTGCCTCTCTTTCGAAGGCGGCTAAAAGGGGACCTGTAACGGCTGCCCTTATCTTCTGGCTGCTTCTGACTCTGGCGGGTCTTTACTGGACCTCAGGCTGGCCGGCTTTAATCCCCGCCGCCCTGGTCCTCTTGTATTCGCTTCATATCCGGCAGATATCCGTCAGGCACTTTGGCGGCATGAACGGTGATCTGGCCGGCTATTGGCTTCAGATGACAGAGCTGATTCTTTTAGTCTTAATCGGAAGGACGGTTGTTCTATGATCCTTGTAATCGGCGGTGTCGGCTCGGGAAAAAGAGACTATGTCCGGGAACTGGGCTATGAGGATTCCATGGTGGCGGATGCGGTCATGGATGAGCGGCCTGTTCTCTATAATCTTCAGAACCTGGTCTTCCCTCATCCTGAAAAAGCCATGGACCTCTTCGATGCCCTTTTGGAGAAGGACCTTGTGGTTTGCCACGAGGTGGGAAGCGGAATCATTCCAGCTCTGGCCCATGACCGGGCCGGGAGGGAAGCGGTCGGCCGCCTTTGCAGCCGGCTGGCCGCCCGGGCGGAAAAGGTCGTCCGCATGGTCTGCGGTATTCCCGTTATTTTGAAAGAAGACCTCTCATGAGGATCCTCCTCCTTCGCCATGCTGCGGTTCCCGGCAGCCGGGAAGGCCGTTACTGGGGACGGACGGACCTCTCCTTAAGTCATGAGGGAATCGGGGACGCCAGGAGAACCGGGAGCCGGGACGATATCCATAAGGTTTATACCAGTCCGCTTCAAAGGGCCCGTGAAACGGCCAGACTCTTCTTCCCTGATGCCCGGCAAATTATTGTGCCCGGCCTTTCCGAGATGGATTTCGGGGAGTTTGAGGGGAAGACGGCTGATGAAATGACGGACGACCCCCGCTACCGGAAATGGCTGGACAATCACTGCATGACGGCCTGTCCCGGGGGTGAGGATCTTCCTTCTTTTCAAAAAAGAGCCGAAGGGGCCTTCCGGGGCCTTGTTGACCGGGCACTTCTGACTCAGGAAGACCTCTTGGCGGTGGTGGCCCACGGCGGCAGTATCCGGGCTGTTATGCACCGCTTTGCCGATCCCGGGAAATCTTTCTTTGACTGGGCGGTTCCCCTGGCTCAGGGCTTTGACATTACGGTAGACCCGGAGCTTTGGGAGAGGGAGGGGCTTTTTTCGGACTTTCAGCCGCTTCTTCATCTATAGGCAAGCTCTGCGCCAGCTTTCATCAGCCCAGGCTTCCGGAAAAGTTCCAGTCTGCATCAAGCCTGCAGACAGATTCGAAAGCCTCTTGCAGGTATTCCTCCGGCGGGAGGCCGGGTTCCAGGTAGGGGGGATTTCCCAGCTCCTCTGCTCTTTTTTCATCGTAGGGATATGAAGACTCCAACATCAAAGATCCTTGGTATTCCGTCTTATTCAGCTTGTCCATGAAATCTTGCCAGGGAAAAGTGCCCTGGCCGGGCATGAGGTGCTGGTCCTCTTTTCCGTCATTGTCGTGGAGGTGGAGGGCAAAGAGCTTGTCAGGAAAGTCGGTCAGGAGGGAAAGAGCACCGTCCCGGCTGATATTGGCGTGGCCCGTGTCCAGGCAAAAACCTGAATTCTCCTGATCTGCCAGTTCTTCCATTAAAGTGCGAAGCAGGCGGCTTTCTTTCAGATTCTCCCAGGCCAGAAGGACCCCTCTACGGCCGGCCGCCTCACCCAGCTGTCTGGCCCTCCGGAAGAAGAGAGCTTCTTGCCCTTCTAAGAGGACCCGCCTTGACCGGTAAGGATGGATCACCAGGACAGGGATGCCCACCTCGGCGGCCTTCAAGATATCTGCCTCCAGTTTCTTGTGAAGATCCTCACCGGCTTCTGTATCCTGCCAGAGCAGATCCTGCTCTTCGTAAGGCATGTGGGCATTCTCCAAATGCAGTCCTCTGGCGGCCGCAAGAAAGGCTATTTCTTCCTTGGGCCCGTCCAATCCGCTGAAGCTGTCGCCCCACCAGCTGCACACGGAATGGAAGCCTGCGGCTTTGATCAGATCCAGCTTCTCTTCCATGGGCCGGGCGTAGCCGAACCAGGTGAAAATTCCGTATTTTCTATTGTGATCCAGCATTATCATTCCTCTTATCTGTTCATCCCGCATCTCCAGGATATCTGAGAGCGGAGAATTCCGTTCGGCATAAGACGCGATATTTTCGCATCGTCTCTTGAATTATATCACTATATCCGGTAAACTGTCCGAGGAGGTGCTTATGCTCTTGGATTTTACAGTTTCAAACTGGCGTCTTTTTACAGAACCCGTCTCTTTGTCCCTGCAGGCGACCAAGGAGCAGCAGCATGGGGAGCGTCTGACCCGGCTTAAGAAGTTCGGAATCCGCCTTCTGCCCAATGCTATTCTTTTCGGGGGGAATGCTTCTGGAAAGAGTGCATTCATCACGTCGATCGAATTTATGAAGAATTTTGTCACCAATTGGAACGATCATTTCCTGTCAAGAAATCTTGAACCCAATAAATACGATGTAAAGCTTCAGGAAAAGCCCAGCCATTTCGCTGTCACCCTATATCTTGATGATGATCTTTACGAGTACAGCTTCAGCTGCACCCGCCGATTGGTGCTGGAAGAGCAGCTGTCACGCTCAAACTCGAACTCCGCCTATGTTTTGTTTCACAGAGAG
>DUUZ01000039.1 GCA_012841255.1 Clostridiaceae bacterium | reverse complement strand
CCTGCTCAATAACCCTGACAGCACCTTCCTGGACAGGATCTGGTCGGTCGGCCGGGACTTTCTCCTGGAAAGGATGTCCTCCATCCAGCCGGACCTGAAACCCGTCCAGATCGAGTACTATTACGTCTTCGTCATCAACGGCATCCGGGGCCTGATCGAGCACTGGATCGCCTCGGACATGAAGGAATCGGTCAACCAGCTTGTCAGCATCGCCACCACCTTTGTACTACGCAATCTCTACTTTTTGTCTGACGGTGCCCTGGCGCCGTAAAGGAGGACTCATGAACAACCTGCCCTACGATCCTGTTCTTTTAAAAGAAAACCTTGAAGCAGCCGCTGAGGAACTGATCCGGGAAGCCCGCTACAGCAAGCCCGGTGATCTTTTTGTCCTGGGCTGCAGCACCAGTGAGGTTTTGGGCCTTGCCATCGGCAAGGGGTCAAGCGAAGAGACGGGCCGCCTGATCATCGAAAACCTTCTCCCCGTCATCCGCCGCCATGGACTTTATCTGGCCGTCCAGGGCTGTGAGCATATCAACCGGGCCCTGGTGGTCGAACGGGACTATCTTCTGGCTCATGACCTGGAAGAAGTCAATGTCCTGCCCGCCCTCCACGCCGGCGGCGCCGCTTCCATGGCGGCCTGGCAGCTTTTCTCGGATCCGGCCATGGCCGAACATATCGAGGCCTCCTTGGGCATGGATATCGGGGATACGGAGATCGGCATGCACGTCCGCTTTGTCCAAAGGCCGGTCCGGCTAGAGGTCACCCATATCGGCGGAGCCCGCCTTACCGCACTCATGTACCGGCCCAAACTGGTCGGGGGTGAACGGGCTCTTCATCAGAAATAAAAAAACGCCCGCCAGGGTATTCCGGGGGCGTTGTCTTGGAGCCTGCGGACAGATTTGAACTCCCGACCTGCCGCTTACAAGGCGGCTGCTCTACCAGCTGAGCTACGCAGGCGCGCAGGAGTAATCCTAACGGATGGAGCCTTTTCTGTCAAATATTCCTGATTTCAGTTAGAATAATTGGGTAACTACTCGAAGGGAGCATTTATGGGGACATTTACAGAAAAATTTAAAGAGGTGTCGGCGTCGGTTTTCCCCGTCACCCTCTTTGTCGTTATCCTCCATTTTTTCGTTACCCCCCTGTCGGGCCAGCAGTTCGGCCAGTTTATTCTGGGGGCCGGCCTGGTCCTTTTCGGCCTTGCCATCTTCCTGGTGGGTGTTGACCTGGGGGCCACTCCCATCGGCCGCCACAGCGGCGGATTTCTGGTTAAAACAGGTAAACTGCCGCTTCTCATGGCGGGCGGCCTCATCCTTGGTTTTTTCATCTCCATTGCGGAGCCGGATCTTCAGATCCTGGCCGCCCAGATCGAAACCCTGACAACGGGGTCCATCGGCAAATGGCAGATGGTCATCGTGGTTTCCGTGGGGGTCGGCCTCATGGTCATGGTGGGCTTTTGGCGGATCATCCGCCAGATCCGCCTGCGCTATGTCTTCTGGGGCGCCTATGGCATCATCCTGATCCTGGCCATTTTTGCAAAACCCCTCTTCCACGACTTTGCCTTTGACTCTTCGGGAGCGACGACGGGAGCCATCACCACACCCTTCATCCTGGCCCTGGCCGCGGGGGTGGCCCAGATCACGGCCTCCAAACAGGAGGATGCCCGGGATCAGTTCGGCCTGGTGGGCCTGGCATCGGCCGGCGCCATTCTGGCAGTCCTGGCCCAGGGGGCCTTCCAGCGGACCTTTGACGCCACATCCCCTCCCGGATCCAACGGGGATATCTCGGGGAGCTTTCTTGCCCCCTTCCGGGATGCCACCGGCCATTCGCTCAAGGATTCAGTTTTCAGCATGGCCCCCCTGATCATTATTTTCTTTTTGCTTCACATCACTTTTCTCAAACTGCGAAGAAGGGAAAAGACCCGGATCTACATCGGCATGTTCTTCTGCTATGCAGGCCTGGTCATCTTCACCATCGGGGTCATGGGCGGCTTCATGGCGACGGGGCATATCATCGGGTCTGATCTGGTCCTGCACAACAAGCCTTTTCTGACTGTCATCGCAGGCTTCTTCTTAGGCATGGTCACGGTCATCGCCGAACCCGCCGTCCATGTCCTGACGGTCTCGGTCGAAGAAGAAACAGACGGTGTCATTCCGCGAAAGGTCGTCCTGGCTTTCCTGTCCATCGGGGTCGCTTTTTCAGTGGCCCTGGCCGTCATCCGCATCTACACCGAGGGCCTGGAACTCTGGCATATCCTCTTGCCCGGCTACACCCTGATCATGATCATGAGCTATTTCACACCCGACCTCTTCTTGGGCATCGCCTTTGATGCCGGCGGAGTCGCCTCGGGGCCCATGACGGCCACCTTTATCCTGGCTTTCACCCAGGGGATTGCGGAAGGCGTCCCCCAGGCCGACCTGCTTCTGGACGGCTTCGGCGTCATCGCCCTGGTGGCCATGGCCCCCCTCATCACCCTGCAAATCCTCGGATTGATTTCCGTCCGGCGCTCCAAGCGCCAGCAAAAACTAGAAGGAGAGGAAAACCCCCATGTCGACGCATGACCATCCGGCTCCTGATCAGCCGATAAGTTTTCTGACCATCATTGCCCATCACGGCAAGGCCGGCCACATGGCCCGATTCGCCCTTGAAAACGGCGCCCTTGCCGCCTATCATTCCTATGCCCACGGGACTGTTCCGGGGCATATCCTGTCCCTTTTGGGGCTGTCGGGCGTCCGCCGTGAACTGGTCACCCTGCCCGTCCCCCGCGACCTGGGTCCTCAGCTTCTGGACCGGCTCTGCCAGGAATTCCACATCGACAAGGAAACCAACGGCATCGCCTTTCTGCAGTCAGGAGAAATGAAAGGCCCGGATGAACCGCCCTCGGAATATGTCCTGATCGCTGCCGTTGTCAATGAAGGGGACGGCGAATACGTGGTTGAAAGTGCGAGGAAGAGTCATCCGGTCGGCGCCAGCATCCTGCGGGCACTCGGATCGGCCGACCACAGCAAAAAGACCTTCGATTTTGACATCATCCCCCAAAAGGAAGTGGTCCTCATCGTGGCCAAATCCTGCTACCTGGATAAGCTTTACAAGGCCATCTACGAGGAGATGGCAAGCGAGGCTCCCGGCCGGGGCATCCTCTTTACCATGGCGCTGGACCAGGTGGCCGGTATGCTGGATACCGCCCTTGATTGCGATGACGAAGAAGATTCGGATAACAGTCCGGTCCCCCAGGACACGGCTTCCGGGCAGAACGCCCTTCTGATCATGACCGACCGGGGCCACTCGGCCGAGATCGTGGTCTCCGTGGAGCAGTGCGGCGGGACCGGTGCCACTATCATCCATTTCAGAAGGACGGACACGGGTTCCCGGGGCTGGTACGGCCCTTTGGGTGACCTGGAAAAAGAGCTGGTCCTGACCATCACTTCCCCCGGGACGGCCGACTGCATTACAGATGAACTGCTGCGTTCCTTCAAAAAGGAAACGGACAGGCCCCTTTCGATCGGAAGCCTGCCCGTCATGCACTTTATCAAGCTGTCAGGGGAATAATCAAATCCTATTCAGAAGGCCGGGCCGTGACGTAATACTGGAGGACGGCATTGGCAACCGCCTTGCCGATGGCCTCCCGGCCGGCCTCTGAAGTCAGGACCCTGCGGTCCCCGTCATTGGACAGATAGCCCGGAACAAAAGAAGCGGAGACATAGTTGGTCAGCCGCAAAACCGCCATATCCTTCTCCTGCCCCTCATGGGTACCGTCTTCCGGTGCCAGGAAGGGTTCAATGCCCGACAGGGCAGATTTCAAGAGCATGGCCAGCCGTCTTCGGCCCTGGCTGTCGATGTCCGTGTAATTGGGCGCCAGGGACTGGGCATCCTGGCCCACGGCATAGCCGTTATTGACTTCCGCCGTATAATCCGCCGACATGTAATAGGCCTGGCAGCCGCTGGCGGTACTGTCGGCCGCATCGTTTCCCAGGGCAATGTTGATGAAAAGTGTATCCGGATACTGGCCCTCTATATCGTAGAGAAGCCGGAGCTGGGGCGGGGTTCCGATGGAACCGAATAAGCCACGCCCCCCGGATGCCGGGCTGTTCTGGTTGATCCGGATGATATCGCTCATAAGAAGGCGGAGATTGTCCACAAGGTCACGCTCATAGCCGGCAGCCACGGCGGCATCACCGTAGCGGATGAGGGCGATGTCGGCAGCCTTGGCCACTGTCCGGAAGAGGGAGAATTCCTCGTCTGTCGTCCGGGTCATGATAACCTGGGCGCCCAAATTGGTCAAAGCCTTCTCAGCCTCGGTAGCAATGGCCAGGGTCAGGGTTTTCTCCATAACCGCTTCGCTTCCGGACCCCCAGACGGCTCCGGTGTCGGCTCCGCCCCGGGACGCATCCAGGATGACCGTGATGCCCCGCAGGGGTGCGGACGCCGCTGCCTGACCGTAATAGACAGTCAGGTCGGGATGATGAAGCACGGGAATAGCGGGTTGAGCGGGCCACAGCCGCAGGGACTCGCCGCCGGGAGTCAGCTGATCGGGATCGTTTCCCGTAACCGGCAGGGCGACAAGATCCAGGTCACTTATATCCGGCTTGGTTTCTTCCGGAAGATCGGTCTCAAGGGGCGGATCAGTCTCCTGGCCGGTCTCATCAGCGGGTACTTTCGCGCTCTCCGAAGGCCGAAGGCTTTCCCCGGCATCCAGCTGGAAACGTTTGGCCCCCCGGACCGGTTTTTGGAGCACTCCGAAAGCCGAAAGGAGCAGAAGGAGGCTGCTGACCAGCAGAAGGGCGAAAACCAGCCGGCTGCCTTTTTTAACGGCCATCCCCTAGCCCTGCCCCAAGGAAGCGTCCAGGGATTTCACCCGGCCGGCCAGTCTTCCTGCCAGGCCCCTGATCTTTTCCAGATCCGATCCCTCGATCATGATCCGGATAACCGGCTCCGTACCGGACTTACGGACCAGGACCCCGCCTTCGGAGGCCAATTCCTGCTCCACTTCTTCGATGGCCTGCAGGAAGTCCGGATTCTCCATGATTCTGTTCTTATTGGTTTCTTTCACCCGGACGCTTTCCAGGACCTGGGGGAAGAGCTCGATGATCTGCCGCTCCTCGCTCAAGGGGCGGCCTGAGGACCGGAGGGCCCGAAGCAGGCGGAGCGCCGTCAGCTGGCCGTCGCCGGTTGTCGTATCGTCAAGCAGGATGACGTGTCCGCTTTGCTCGCCGCCCAGGGCCAGGTCATTGTCCAGCATATGCTCCAGGACATAGCGGTCCCCGACCGGCGTGCGGACCAGGAAGTAGCCCGCCTCCCTGGCCATCTTGCCCAGGCCGAAATTACTCATGACGGTCGCCACGATGGTCTTCTGCTTCAATTGGCCGCGGCGGTCAAGATCCCGGGCCAGGATGGCCATCATGACATCCCCGTCCACAATCTGGCCCCTGTCGTCCACGGCGATCAGGCGGTCGGCGTCCCCGTCAAAGGCCAGGCCCAGGTCGGCCCCCGCTTCAACAACCTGCGGGCCCAGCAGATGGGCATAGGTAGAGCCGCAGTCCCGGTTGATGTTAAAGCCGTCGGGATCGACTCCCAGGGCAGTCACCCGGGCACCCAGGGCCTCGAAGAGGGCCGGAGCCGTCCGGTAGCT
>DUUZ01000038.1 GCA_012841255.1 Clostridiaceae bacterium | reverse complement strand
GCCGTTGTGGAAAACACTGTTCAGGAAGAGATAGCACTTGACCGCATTGCCCGAGAGTTTGGGCATCAGATCATGGATAAAAAGGTCAGGAACCGGCGTGTCGCTGAACATGATTGATCGTCCGTCTCGAATTCTCACAAGAGCCACCACCCTTTCCTTTCATCCCCGTTATAGTAACAAATTTCCGAAGACAAGGAAGAGAACCTGACGGTTCTCTTCCCGGTTCAATCTGTCTTGTCCGTCAGGTCCGGTCAGTCTGTTTTGGCCAGGCGGACATAATTTTGGTAACGCTCCTCAGCAGCTTCCCGGGCGCGGGCGAAGATACCGTCCACTTCCTCCGGTGTGTACTTCTTGTAGAGCGAGGTGTAGCGGACCTCCTGCTTGAGGAATTCCGTGTAGTCCTTCTTGGGCGGCTTGGAGTCCAGCGAGAAGGCATTCTTGCCGGCGTCCTCGGAAAGGACGGCCGGGTTGTAGCGCCACAGGTGCCAGTAGCCCGTATCGACCGCTTCCTTCTGCCGTTCCTGGGTCAGGGTCATGCCGCCGCGGATCCCGTGGTTGATGCAGGGGGCGTAGGCGATGACGATGGACGGTCCGTTCCAGGCTTCGGCCTCGCGCAGGGCGCGGAGCGTGTGGGCCTGGCTGGAGCCCATGGCGATCTGGGCCACGTAGACGTAGCCATAGGACATGGCCATGAGGCCCAGGTCCTTCTTCTTCAGGGGCTTGCCGCCGGCCGCAAACTGGGCGACTGCGCCCAGCTGGGTGGCCTTGGAGGCCTGGCCGCCGGTGTTGGAGTAAACTTCCGTATCCAGGACCAGGATATTGACATCCTCGCCGGAGGCCAGGACATGGTCCAGGCCGCCGTAGCCGATGTCGTAGGCCCAGCCGTCGCCGCCGATGATCCAGGTGGAACGGAGCATGAGATAGTCCTTGAGGCCCAGGATTTTGTCCCGCAGCTTCGAGGCTTCCTCGTCAAGCTCCGCGTCGTTCAAGGCAAAGAGGAGCTTGGCGGCAATCCCGCGGGCCCCGTCCTTGACGTCCTTTTTCTCCAGCCACTCATGCAGGGTGTCAGCAAGGTCTGAAGGCAGGCCTTCCGCGGCCGCCAACTCCTCCACAAAGCCCGTCACCCGCTCGCGCAGCTGCTTGACTCCCAGGTGCATGCCCAGGCCGTATTCGGCATTGTCCTCGAAGAGCGAGTTGCCCCAGGAGGGTCCGTGGCCGTCATCGTTCATGCAGTAGGGTGAAGAGGGGTAGGAACCGCCCCAGATGGAGGTACAGCCCGTAGCATTGGCGATCATCATGCGGTCGCCGAAGAGCTGGGTGGCCAGGCGGACATAAGGGGTCTCGCCGCAGCCGGCACAGGCTCCGGAGAACTCCAGCAGGGGCTTTTCGAACTGGGTGCCCTTGACTGTGGCGGTAGTCATGGGATTGGCCTTGCGGGACAGGGACTGGGCAAAGGTCCAATGCTCTGCTTCCAGCATGTGCTCTTCCAGGGGTTCCATGACCAGGGCCTTCTCCTTGGCCGGGCAGACCTGGGCGCAGGAGCCGCAGCCCGTGCAGTCCAGGGCCGAGATCTGGATCCGGAAATCGTACTGATCGTAGGGTTTCATCCCCTTCACAGTCTTGAAGCTTTCCGGGGCCTCGGCCTTCTCTTCTTCTGTCAGGAGGAAGGGGCGGATAACGGCGTGGGGACAGACATAGGCACACTGGTTGCACTGGATGCAGTTCTCTGCGATCCATTTGGGAACGTTGACTGCAATACCGCGCTTCTCAAAGCGGGCGGTACCCTGAGGCATGCTGCCGTCCACATAGTCCATGAAGCTTGAGACCGGCAGGCTGT
>DUUZ01000037.1 GCA_012841255.1 Clostridiaceae bacterium | reverse complement strand
TTTCGAGGATATCCTCTTCCCGGGAGAAAGCTGGTTTGAAACCGGAGACTGCCAGGGCTGCGTCATTGTATTGAAGAATCCGACTGCTTAACCAAAGTTCTTAGGCATAAAAAACCCCCGATCAGCTGGCCGGGGGTTTTCTATTGCAGTAATTTTTAAGCTTGGTCTTTAGTCTTTGTAAACCAGCTTGGTGCCCACGAAGTAGACGATGGCTGCAACGACCATGGCGTTGACGGCCGAGATACCCCAGGATACATAGTTGCCGACCAGACCGCCAGCGACAACACCGGCGATAGCGAACCAGTTGATGGGGCGAAGTTTGCTTTCGCTGCCCGGATCGTAGGCTTTTTTCCTCATCAGGTAGTCCAGCATGATGATGGCGCCGATGGGGGGAAGGGTGGCGTTCAGGAAGCTGAGCCAGCCCACAAAGTTGTTGTAGAGCCAGATGGCCGTGACGGTTCCGACAAAGCCGGCCACCAGAACCATGGGGCGCTTTCTGAACTTGGTAATATTTGAAAGCCCCAGCCCGCCTGTATACAGGGCGTTGTCATTGGTGGTCCAGATGTTGGCACCCAGAACCACAAGGGCCGGAATGGCCAGTCCCTGGGCGATCATGACATAGAAAATGTCTTCCTGGCCGGTGAAGGCACCGCCGACTGCGCCGAAGGCAAACATGAGGGTGTTCCCCAGGAAGAAGGCGACAACGGTCGTGATGACGGCAATCTTATTATTTTTGGCGAAGCGGACAAAGTTGGGTGTCGCTGTTCCGCCTGAAATAAAGGAGCCGATGACCATGCCGACTGCGGCGAAGATGGTCATGCTGCCGGTGGATTTGCCGAAGATGGCAACCAGACCGCCACCGTCGATGGTGGCACGGATCATGGAATAGGTTCCGAGAATCGTGATCAGCGGGACTGAAACAAAGCTGACGATCTCAAGGCCCTTGATACCGACATAGGCGGATGCGGTCATACAGGCACCTGCGATGATGACCAGGACCCAGGGGTGGATGTTCAGCAGCTCAGCTGCGGGGATTGCGAACATGGCAACGCCGACACCGAACCAGCCGATCTGGGTGAAGCCGATCAGGGCTGATGCCAGTTTGGAACCTTGTGTTCCAAAGGACCGGTGGGTCAAAAGGTCGAGGGTAAGCCCGGTCTTGCTGCCGATGAAACCGAGAAAGCCGTCGCCTCCATTGAAGGCCCTGTCATCATTCTGGCAGGCGGCAGCGATATCCTCGTTCAGGCGAGAGAGAGCGACCGTTTCAAAGAGCATACGGCCATCGATGTGTTCAGCATCGAGGGCATGTCGGAGATTTATGAAGACGGAGACTGCCTGGTCATCGGTGCAGCGGCCACACATGAGGCCATTGCCGAGTCGGAGCTGGTCAAGCGCTATGCGCCCATCCTGGCGGAAGCCAGCCTGTCCGTCGGTTCACTGCAGATCAGGAACCACGCCACCATCGGCGGCAATATTGCCAATGCCTCACCGGCAGCCGATACGCTGGCAGCCCTGACCGTGCTTGGCGCCTCTGTTGTCATCCTCAGGAACGGCACAGAAGAGACCCTGCCGCTGGCGGATGTCTTTGCGGGTCCCTACCGGACCAATCTGGGCGACCGGGACCTGATCGTCCGGGTCACTTTCCCCAAACTGGCAGCGGATGTCCGTCATAACTTCACCAAGATCGGCCGGAGAAAGGCCCTGTCCATCTCCCGCATGACCATTGCAACCCTGCTTGCAACGGACAGCGAAGGCGTGGTCACCAAGTTTGACATGACCATCGGGGCGACCTTCCCCAAGCCTGTGGCGTTCCCGGATATTTCGGCCATGCTGGTCGGCAAAAAGCCGGGCAAAGAGGATATCCGTGCGGTTGCCAAGGCACTTTCGGACAAGATCCCTGAAATTGCAGGAATCCGGGCTTCGACACGCTACAAGCAGCCGGTCTGCCGCAAGCTGAGCGAACGTATCCTAGAAGAACTGATCGGAGTTGAATAATATGCGCAAGATTAAACTGTCATTTACACTCAACGGCAAAGCCTATGAGATCGAGGCCGATCCGGGAGCCCGCATGCTGGATGTCATCCGCAATGACCTGGAGCTGACGGGGACCAAGGAAGGTTGCAGTGTTGGTGAGTGCGGAGCCTGTACGGTTGTTTTGAACGGCGAACCCGTTGCCAGCTGTCTGGTTCTGGCCGGCCGCATGGACGGTGCCGATATCGTGACGATCGAAGGCGTGAATGAACTGGAACTGGGCAAGAAACTCCAGGCCAGCTTTATCGAGGAAGATGCCGTCCAGTGCGGCTTTTGCACCCCGGGCTTTGTCGTCAGTGCCTACGCTCTTTTGAAAAAGAATCCGGAGGCGACACGGGAGGAAATCCGCCATGCCATCGCCGGCAATATCTGCCGCTGCACCGGCTACATCCCCATCGTCAACGCAATCGAAAAAGCTGTTGCGAAAACCAAAGAAGAATAATCCATTTTCCCTGTCCAGCGTAAGGGGCCGGTCCGGCCCCTTACCGCAACAGATGAAGACAGGCAAAAGGAAAACGACAAGGAGTATGTCATGTCACTTCTGCTTAAGAACTGTACGTTAAGACACCGGGACGGCCTCTGGGACGTCTACTGTCAGGGGAAGACGATCGAAAAGATCGGCCAGGCCCTGGATCTGCCTGCGGAAACAGTCATCGATGCCGGGGGGAAACTGTTGGTGCCCGCCCTGATCGACCCCCATATCCACCTGGATAAGGTCAACATCCTGGACAGTGTCCGGAAGAATGTCAGCGGCACCCTGACCGAAGCCATTGAGATCATCTGGGATCGCAAAAAACAGTACACGGATGAAGATGTCATCGAACGTGCGGGTGCAGTCCTGGACCAGGCACTGAAAAACGGAACCCTGGCCATGCGAACCCATGTCGATATTGACACCATCGGCGGCCTGAAACCCCTGTCGGGTGTTCTGGCCCTCCGTGAGAAATACAAGGACCGCATGACATTGCAGCTGGTGGCCTTCCCGCAGGAAGGTATCCTGAAGGATCCCGGCTGCGACAAGCTTATGGATGAAGCCATGGCCATGGGCTGTGATATTGTCGGCGGCATGCCGGCCAATGAGGCTACTCCGGAAGACAGCCTGGCCCATGTCAAATATTGCTTTGACCTGGCGGAAAAATATGACGCCGATGTCGATATGCATGTCGATGAGACAGATGACCCCTTCTACCGGACTCTGGAAATGGTCGCCGATGAGACCATC
>DUUZ01000036.1 GCA_012841255.1 Clostridiaceae bacterium | reverse complement strand
ATAAAGCCCGTCCCCTTGTAGGACAGGCCCTGGACCTCCCGGTTGGCCACAGATAACCGGACCTTAGGGTTCAGCCGGAGATTCTCCCCGGTCTTCTGAAAGCCGCCGGCCGGCATGATCAGCCGGTTATCTATCACGGTCACATAGCTGTTCCAGCTGTTGGCCAGATGCGGACCGTCAGGGCCTTCCGTGACAATGGTCAGGGCACCGTCGGGCGGGGATGTCAGTACTTCAATCAGTTTTTCATTCAGCATAATCTTTACCTTAAGCCAGCTGCAGGCAGGGGCCGTGGCCCGGTGCCACCAGGCGCGGTTCCAGTTTTCCCAGATTCTCCATCAGAAGCAGTCTTTTGTCCGGATCGGGCACCTGGTCATGCCGGATCCCTTCAATTTCCTCCTGCCAGACCCGGGGGACAAGCCGGCCGGCCGATTCCCCGAAGGACATCATGAGGTTGGCGCTGAAGAAGATGCCCCGTTTTTTCTCCAGGGCCAGGATACCCTCCCAAAGGTGCATCTCAGAAGGATAGGAGACAAACTCCAGCTCCCAGCCTTCCTTTTCCAGACTTTCTCCGGGCTTTCCTGCCAGGGTCCGGGCAGGGATGCCGAAGCCTTGCAGCTGGCGGATCGTCACTTCCGACGTGATCACTTCCGCCTCCGGATAAGCCTGCAGGATCCAGGGCAGGCCCCCGCATTCATCGGCCTCAAAATGGGAGATGAAGATGTGGGCAAGGGGGCGGCCCTCCAGGAGCTTTTCCAGTTCGGGCAGAAGGACCTTGGCCTGGTCCATGTTCCCGGTATGGATCAGGAGAGGATCTGCGGCAAGGAGGAGGTACTGGTGAAAGGAAAGGTCGATGGGTTTGACGTAGTGGCTGAATTGCCAGAGATCTTTATCTATAAGGTTGGTTTTCATAAACTTCAACTCCTTCATCTTCTTTATTTCTTCATTCTAGCCCGCCTTCCCTGGAATAAGGGCGCCTGGGACACAGTTTCAAAGCTTTTGAAAATTCAGTCTGGCGTATAATGTATACACTTCCCCTTCGGGGAAAACCTGGCTTTGGCCTTTTATAACGAAGGAGGTCCGCCATGTACCAGCAAGAACCCCAAACCCCGCCCCCTCCCTATTATCCGCCGCCCTACCCGCCGCAGAAGAAAGGCATGAGTGCAGGCGCCATCACGGCTGTCATCCTGTCCGTCGTCGTCTTTTTCTCGGCTTTCGGCGCTTTTTTCTATCTCCGTTTCCTCAAGAATAAACCCGCGGTTGAACCGACGGAAACGCCGCCCGTCACGTCGCCTCCCGTTTCCATGACACAGCCTCCGGAGACGGATCCGATCGTCACCCTCCCCCCGGACCCTGAACTTCCTCCCTCCATTTACGAGGAACACCTCCTGGCCATGGACCCCTATGAGGCCCAGCATCTGGGAGCCAATCCGGTCTACTATTACCCCCATCCGAGCCTGAATCTGGCCATCGACCTTCGAGGTGAAGAAGAGGCGGCCCGGATGATGTATGCCTACCCCACACCCACCGGCTTCGTGGTCACCTCCCGCCAGGCCATCATCTACGAGTTCCTCTCGCTGCGCGACTACCGGGCCGGTATTGAAATCTCCGGCATCACGGTCACGGTTGAACTCCTGACAGAAGATGAAGCCCTGGATGTCGAAGCCGAGCGCGCGGCCAGTACAGCAGACGATGCCGGCAACTACATTATGACCCCCTGGCAGGACAAGTACCTCTATATCTGGGATACGACGGGCCTGGGGCCCGACCCTGCCTGGTATGCCAGCCAGCTTTACGACAGCCCGGTCTTCTTTGACCGCTTTTACCTGGAAAGCCATCTGACAGCCCGGGTTCCCGGTATCGAAATTGAAGAGACCCCTTTCGATGCCGCCCGGGAAGCCCAAGCACTCCTGCGGCTTCTGGAGGAAAACCCCGCCAAATTCGAATGGCGCTATCTGATGCCGCCCTACCAGGAAGACCCGGAGGCCCATCCGGCTCCCAACGCCGCCATCCTGGAGGCACTTATCGACGAGCCCATCTACGACTACATGACCATGGACCTCAACGGTGACGGCTGGCCCGAACACATCGTCCATGCTTCTACTATGAGCGATCTGGCCTACGGGCTGGACGGCTATTGGGCCGTCTTCACCGAAACCCGGGGAGGGCTTCGCCTGATCGGCTTCTCCTCCATGGGCAGCGCCACCATGGTTTACGGGGATGACAAGTTCTACTACCTGGCTTCAACTTTCTACGGCATGCCGGGGGAAGCCCACCTCTTCCTGGACGTCCACCCCATTCCGGTTCCGGTCGAGGAGGAAAGGTCCTTCGCTTACGTCACCTACCTCCCCATAAGCGAGATCATCCAGCTGGAATATGAAGGGCAGGATCCGGGGGAATACCGGGACCGCCGCATGATCCCCAAGGTCATCCAGTATGACGACGGCGGCTATTCCATGGAATTCTACCTTTACAGAAGTACCGAATATGACGAATATATTGTCCTGGCGGAAGAAATAAGCGGCCACGGCCTGGCCTTCAAGGGAATCCCCCTGGAAGGGCCAGTTGAGGTCGGGGAGATCCGGGATTTCCTGATAACGGAATATCCCGACTTCCCCCTGGCGGACAATGACTGGATGAACGCCGTTCCCTTTGAGGATGTCCTGTCTTTGGGCCCCCCCATCAGCTACGATAAGATCATCAGTGTATTGCCCCACCCGGAATTACTCTGGAGATAGTGCAAGATTTGGTTGATTGAAAAAGCCCGGAGACTCTTTTTTAGAGAGAACCCCGGGCTTTTTTGTATCTTCTCCAAGCTCTGTCCCAGCCGTTTACTGACAGGTAAAGCCTCCGTCCACATTCAGGACCTGGCCGGTGATGAAAGAAGCCCGGTCCGAGGCCAGGAAGGCCACGGCCTCAGCCACTTCCCGGGGCCTGCCGATCCGGCCCAGGGGGGTTTGTTCCGCCAGAATTTCAATCTCCTCTTCCGTGAAGCCGCTGATCATGTCGGTCCGGATGATGCCGGGCGAGACCGCATTGACCCGGATGCCCGAGGGCGCCACCTCCTGGGCCAGGGCCCGGGTGAGCCCGATAAGACCGGCCTTGCTGGCCGAATAGGCCGCCTCGCAGGAAGCCCCCAGAACCCCCCAGATGGAGGAGACATTGACGATGCTGCCCGAGCCGTTGCGGATCATATTGGGCAGGATGGCCTTGGACAGCAGATAACCCGACTTCAGATTGGTCGCCAGGACCCGGTCCCAGGTCTCTTCCGCCGTCTCCGTCACCAGGCCCCAGGCCGCAAGACCCGCATTGTTGACCAGGACGTCGATCCGGCCGGCCTCCAGCAAGGCCTGGGCCACCATGTCCCGGACATCCTTGGGGCTGGCCACATCGGCCCGGAGCAGGGCCGCTGACAACCCCCGGTCAGTCAGGGACTCCAAAAGTTCCCGGGCTTCCTTTTCCGACCGGAAGTAGTTGATGAGGACATGGTAGCCCTCCTCGGCCAGGGTCTCGGAAATGGCAAGCCCGATCCCCCGCGCTCCGCCTGTGATCAATGCAGTCTTCTTCTCGTTCATCGTCCTTCTTGTACCATTCCTTCGTCGGGATTCTGTCCCGCTATTGTACACTACGCCTGACCGCCGGCCTGCGGGTGATACAATGTTGGGAAGAAGATAAGGCAGGCAAGGGAGGCATTGAAATGCAGACAGTCAACGGGAAAATTGAAGGGCTGCGGGCCCTCATGAGAAATGAAGGCATCACGGCCTTTTATGTCGGCACTGCCGATCCGCACGATTCGGAATATGTGGCCCCCCACTACCAGGGACGGGCCTGGCTTTCGGGCTTTACCGGCTCGGCCGGAACCGCCCTTGTCACCCTGGACCGGGCCCTT
>DUUZ01000001.1 GCA_012841255.1 Clostridiaceae bacterium | reverse complement strand
CGCCATAGACGATCTGGCCGATACGACCAAACTGATCCGGACCGGCTACAAAAAACTGGAACGGGACGATGTCAAAGAAATTCTGAAACTGTCCATCTGATGGAAAAGAAGGCGGGAACACTTTATCTGGTGGCCGTCCCCATCGGGAATCCGGGGGATCTGAGTCCCCGGGCTTCCGGCATCCTTGACTCGGTCGATTATATTGCTTGTGAGGATACAAGACGGGCCGCCCGTTTGCTTTCTTCTTTGGGGATCGGCAACCGCCTGGTCAGCTATTATCTTCACAATCAGGAATACCGGCATGACCGACTGCTCCAGGATCTGGAGGAGGGCCAGTCCATCGCCCTTATTTCGGATGCCGGTATGCCTTCCATCTCGGACCCGGGGGAGGCCCTGGTCCGGCTGGCTCTGGACCGGGGGATTCCCGTCACGGTCATCCCCGGGCCTTCGGCCCTCCTTTCAGCCCTGGCCGCTTCCGGCCTCGATACCGCCCGCTTCACCTTCGAGGGTTTTTTGCCGGTCAAGGGCAAGGAACGGAGGCGGGGTCTGGAAGAAGCGGCCAAAGAGCGCCGGACCGTCATCTTTTATGAAGCACCCCACCGTTTAAAGAAAACGCTTTCCGATCTGGTCCAAAAAGGACTGGGGGACCGGAAAATCGCCCTGGCGCGGGAATTGACGAAACCCTATGAAGAGTTCCTTTACTTGACAGTGAAGGAAGCCGAAGACTACTACGCCGATCTTCCTCCCCGGGGTGAATTTACCCTGGTTATGGAGGGACTGGACGAGTATCAGGGGCGGACCGGGAAGCCCGGCCCGGATGCGGACAGTCCGGAACTTGCGACCCTGCTGAAGGATCTGTTGGATCAGGGGCTGGGAGTCCGGGAAGCGGCCCGGCAGCTTTCGGAAGAATCGGGTGCAGACCGCAGGATGCTCTACGATCTGGCCCTGAAGATCAGGGGTGAACGCCATGAATGATCAGGGAAAAAACGAAGAATCAGGCCTGTCGCCTGAGATGAGTGCACTTTTGGATGACGCCGTCCGCCTTTTGGTGGGGGATGCGGAAGATCCCGAGGGTCTGGAGCTTTTGGCGGCCTATGCCAAGGCATGAGCCTGGAAGAGTTCCGCGCCTGGCAGGAAGAGGAGGCGGGGACGGCCCGTCCTTGACACTGTCCGGCCTTCTATGTAAAACTTGTGGACAGTTGAATCACCAAAGGCAGTGATGGGAAGAGTAAGCTGGTTGGCGCCGGACAGAGAACCCGGGAAGCTGGAAACGGGACAGCGCCGAGAGCTGAAGATGGCCCCTGAGCCGCAGGATTGAAATAGAGAGTAGGTCCTGACGGGAGCGCCCGTGACAGCGCAGGAGTATGGCAGTACTCCATGAGGCCGGAATTGCGAGATCTCGGCGAAACCGGGTGGTAACACGACGTCATCAGGACGCCCGTCCCGGAACCTTGAATGCCAAGGATTCCGGGACGGGTGTTTTTTGTTCCCCCCGACCGGCGAGAAATGATAGATAATATAGAATCGGAAACAGGGGCCAAGGACGGTCCCGGGAGGACTCCATGTCAAAGAAAACTTACTACATCAGCACCCCCATCTATTACCCCAGCGGGCAGCTCCATATCGGGCACTCCTATACCACGGTGGCCGCCGATGCCATGGCCCGCTACAAGCGGATGAGGGATTACGATGTCTTTTTCCTGACCGGGATGGATGAACACGGCCAGAAGATCCAAAGGACTGCCGAGGCGGCGGGGGTTTCACCCCAGGCCTTTGTGGATGCCATGGCTGTGGATATCAAGGCTTTGTGGGAGCTTCTGGATGTCCGCTATGACGGCTTCATCCGGACTACCGACCCCCATCATGTCCAGGCCGTCCAGGCCATTGTCCAGCGGCTGAAAGACCAGGACGATATCTATGAGGGCAGCTATGAGGGACTCTACTGCACCCCCTGCGAAGCCTTCTGGACGCCCAGCCAGGCAGCCGAAGCCAATAACCGCTGCCCCGATTGCGGCGGACCGCTGGAGCATACGAAAGAACCCAGCTACTTTTTCCGCCTGTCCAAGTACCAGGACCGGCTGATGGAGCTTTTCAAAAGGGAGGTTCCCTTTGTGCTTCCGGCATCCCGGGCCAATGAGATGATCAATAATTTCCTGAAGCCCGGCCTGGACGACATCGCTGTGACCCGGACCACTTTCGACTGGGGCATCCATGTGCCTTTTGACCCCAAGCATGTGATCTACGTCTGGATTGATGCCCTTTCCAATTACATCACGGCTTTGGGCTATCCGGATGAACCAGCCCTCTTTGACAAGTTTTGGCCGGTGGATGTCCACCTGATCGGCAAGGAGATCATGCGCTTTCACTCCCTGATCTGGCCGGCCCTTCTCATGGCGCTGGACCTGCCCCTTCCCAAGCGGATTTTCGGCCACGGCTGGCTTCTTTTGAAGGACGGGAAAATGTCCAAGTCCAAGGGCAATGTGGTGGATCCGGTGCTCCTGGTCAAACGCTACGGGGTGGACGCCATCCGTTATTTCCTCTTGCGGGAGGTCCCCTTCGGGGCCGACGGCGTCTTTTCCAACCAGGCCCTGATCGAACGGATCAACAGCGACCTGGCCAATGACCTGGGCAATCTCCTGAGCCGGACGGCGGCCATGATGGTCAAGACCTTCCCGGAAGGATTGCCCGAGGACCGGTTGACTGAGGATGTGGACCGGGAACTGGATCAGCTGGCAGACAAGACTTTGGAAGAAGTCGAAAGGCGTATGGAGGATCTGGAGTTTAGCCTCTCCCTGGAGGCCATCTGGGCCCAGATCGGCCGCTGCAACAAGTACATTGATGTCACCATGCCCTGGGTGCTGGCGAAAAATGAGGAGGATCACCCGCGCCTGGCGGCCGTCCTTTATACACTGGCAGATAACCTGCGCAGGATTGCCGTCATGATCTCGCCCTTCATGACCTCGACCCCGGTGCTGATCCGGGGGCAGCTGGGCATCCCGGAAACGGATGAGTTCACAGCCTGGGAATCGGCCGGGCAGGCGGGTCTTTACCAAGGCAATCCCCAGGTGAAAAAGGGCAGCCCCCTTTTCCCCCGTATTGATGTGGAAAAGGAGCTCGCGGCCCTGGAGGAGCTCCTGTCATGACCCTTTGGTTTGACACCCACTCCCATCTTCAGGATGAGGATTTTGCACCGGACTTCCCGGAGGTTTTGGATCGGGCCAAAAAAGCCGGCGTCAGCCGGATCATGAT
>DUUZ01000035.1 GCA_012841255.1 Clostridiaceae bacterium | reverse complement strand
GGGACATCGACCAGGGTCAAAAGCGGGATGTTAAAGGCGTCGCAGGTCCGGATGAAGCGCGAGGCCTTATCGGAGGCATCGATATCCAGGACTCCGGCCATGACCGAGGGCTGGTTGGCGATGACGCCCACGCTCTCCCCGTCCAGGCGGATGAAGCCCGTGATCATGTTCTGGGCAAAGTAGGGCTGGACTTCAAAGAAGTCGCCGCCGTCGGCCAGATCCCGGATCAGTTCCTTCATGTCGTAGGGAACCCGGGGATCTTCGGGGATCAGGCTATTGAGGGAGGTGACCAGGCTGTTGGGATCCTCCGCCGCCGAAAAGCGCTCCGGCTTTTCCATGTTGTTCTGCGGCAGGTAGCCAAGAAGCGTCCGGATCTGCTCCAGGCAGGAATCTTCGTCGGGAGCCCGGAAATGGGCCACTCCGCTGACGCTGTTGTGGGTCATGGCACCGCCCAGGGTCTGGGCCGATACTTCCTCACCCGTCACGGCCTTGATGACCTGGGGCCCGGTGATGAACATCTCGCTGGTCCCGTCCACCATGAAGATGAAATCGGTCAGGGCCGGGGAATAGACGGCGCCTCCGGCGCAGGGCCCCATGATGACGGAGATCTGCGGGATGACACCGGATGCCCGGGTATTGTTGTAGAAGATGCGGCCGTAGCCGGCCAGGGAATCCACGCCTTCCTGGATGCGGGCGCCGCCCGAATCATTGATGGCGATCATGGGGCAGCCGGCCTTCATGGCCAGCTCCTGGGTCTTGACGATCTTGTCGGCATGCATTTCCCCCAAGGATCCCCCGATAACGGTGAAGTCCTGGGCGGCCACACAGACCATGCGGCCGTCAATGGTGCCGTAGCCCGTGACCACGCCGTCGCCTGCGGCTTCCTTTTCGTCCATGCCGAACTGGCGCGCCCGGTGCTTGACGAAGAGGCCGGTCTCGACAAAAGACTGGTCATCCAGGAGCTTATGAATCCGCTCCCGGGCCGTCATCTTGCCGCGCTCGTGCTGGCGCTCCTGCGCCTTGTCGCCGCCGCCCTTACGAAGGGTCTCCTTCATTTGAAGAAGCTGTTCTTGTTTCTCATTCAGCAAAGGCTTGTCCTCCCTTGTCTTTCTTTATCTTTCTTATTTCTTGAAACTGTCAGGAATATCGTAGAGACCGCCCGACCACTCGGCCAGATCCTCCAGGGAACGGGCCGCCAGTCGGTCCTGGGTGGCTGTTGCGGGATCGATGTCCAGGTCCTCGGGCAGGACCACCTTGCCGGCCTTGCGCAGTGCTTCCACCCGGGCCTTGCCGGCATGTTCCCCCAGGGGTGTGCCCTGGGCGACGGCGGCCATGAGCTCGGTTCTTTCCTTCTCGCTTTCGGCCTGGTAGAGGTAGGCGATCCCCTGCTCGGTGACCACATGGGTGACGTCCTCCCCGTAGATCATGACGGGGGCGGCTGCAAAACCGGCCTCCCGGCCGATCTTGACCGCATCCAGTTCAGGCACGAAGTTGTCGCCGAAGCGGCCCTGGCTGGCCAGCATCTGGACCACCAGTTTCTTGCCGGGGATGAGTGAATTGCCGGGGTTGGGCATCATGTCCAGCCAGGCTTGCGAAGTGTGCCGGCGGCCCAGGGTGTTGTGGCCCATGTTGGGGGCGCCGCCGAAGCCGGTGATCCGGCCGCCTGTAACCGTGGAGGAGTTGCCCAGATAATCCATCTGCAAGGTGGCTCCTAAGAAGAGATCGATGCCGTAAAGTCCGGCCGCCTGGGCAAAGGCCCGGTTGGAGCGCAGGGTCCCGTCAGGGCCGGTGGGGAAGATATCTGAACGGGCCGCTGTGTAGCGCTCCATGCCCTTCTCTCCGCCGAAGGCGAACATGCTCTTGACCCAGCCTCTCTCAATGGCCGGGATCATGGTGGGGTGGGGGTTCAAAACCCAGTGCTGGCAGACCTTGCCCTTGAGCCCCAGCTCCTCGCCGTAGGTCGGCAGGAGGAGCTCGATGGCCGCCCCGTTGTAGCCGATGCCGTGGTTCAAGGATGTGACGCCGTGCTTGGCGTAGATGCCCTTGATGGTCATCATGCCCATGAGGATATGCTGGTCCCGGATCTTCCTGGGATCCCGGGTAAAGAGGGCTTCCATGGGATAGGGTTCGTCGGCGACGACCATGAGATCCACCCAGTCGCCCGGGATGTCCACCCGGGGCAGGGTGCCTTTGTCGACCACTTCATTGACCTGGACAATGACCACCCCCTGATGGAAGGCGGCTGCCTCAACCAGGGTGGGAGTGTCCTCGGTGCTGTAGCCCGTGAAAAGATTGCCATCCGTGTCGGCCTTGTCGGCCGCCACCAGGCAGATGTCCGGGGTCAAGTCCACGAAGAGGCGGGAATAAAGTTCCAGATAGGTGTGGATGGAGCCGATCTTCAGCTTCTTTTCAGCCAGCATCTCGGCCAGGCGGACGCTCTGGGCTCCGGCATAGGCGAAATTAAGTTCGCTGGCGATGCCCTTTTCAAAAAGATCCAGGTGCTCTCCCCTGGAGGCCGCAGGGATCAGCATGTTGAGGCCGTGGACCTTGGCCGGGTCAATGCCGGTCAGGGCCTTGGCCAGGAAAGTCGCCTGCTTCTGGTTGTCCCCCTCGATGATGACCCGGTCGCCGGGGCGCATGACCGCCTCCAGAACCGCTGTCAAGTCCCCGGCCTTGACCAGCTTGTGGTCAGTCCAGGGCAAAGCGCCTTTCAGACGCTCTTTTTTCATATCCCGTCTGCTATGCCAATTCATGTGAACCTCCCTGTAACGGATGCATGGCGATCGGACAGACCGCCTGATTTGTCTAGCTCAAAGCTATCACGCACGCTATGGAGCGTCAAATACAAAAGTCAGGCATAAGTATAACATAAATGTTATGTAATCCGGTGTATACTGGAGCCATCATGATGACCCTGGAAGAGACTGAACAAGCCCTGACGCGCCTGGTTGAGAGCCTGCCGGAAGAAATCTTCACGGAGCTGAACGGGGGCGTTCTTCTGAAGGAGGAGATGAAGCTTCATCCCCACCGCCTGTCGGACGATCTTTATATCCTGGGGGAATACCACAGGGACCGGGTCTTCGGCCGCTATGTCGTCATCTACTACGGGTCCCTGATCCGGGCCTTCGGCCATCTGCCGCCGGAAGCTTTCGAAATGGAGCTGGACCGGGTTCTGAAACATGAGCTGACCCATCATCTGGAGAACCGGGCCGGCGAACGGGACCTGGAGATCGAGGACCAGGAAACCCTGCTCCACTATTACGTCCACCATCCCAAAAGAAAAACATAGGTTACAGCTTCCGGCTGTCCCATACCTTCTGCAGGAAGTCTTCCTTCCTCTGCCAGTAAAGGGCTCCGGCCTCCCATTCCGACATGGCGTGTCCTGCGCCCTCAACCAGCCAGAGTTCCTTCATGGGGGATGAGGCAGCCGCAAAGAGTTCCTCACCCATAACGGTGGGGACAAAATTGTCTTCCTTTCCGTGAATGATGAAAATGGGGCAGGAGGCCCGGGCCACCTGACCGAGCGGGGTGGCATCATGCAGGCGGTAGCCCATGACCAGCCAGAAGAGGAAGAGGGTGACGGCAAAGGCCGGCTTGCGGGTCAGCTTGCCCATGCCCCGGGTGATCCAGCGGCCCTCCTCCAAAAGCGAGGAGTAGCCGCAGTCGGCCAGAACTGCCAGGACATCCGGTGGCAGACCGGGGTCCCCGGAAGCCATTAAAACAGTGGAGGCTCCCATGGACAGGCCGTCCAGGATGAAGTAATCCGGGGCGTCCTCTCTTTTCCGTATCTCATCCATCCAGGCAAAAAGATCCCGGTAATGCTGACAGCCCAGATCGATCCGGGCCCCTTGGCTTTCGCCGTGTCCGCGAAGGACAGGCATGAGGACGGAATAGCCCCCCGCCAGATAATCCAGGGCCGAGGCCGAGCGGGCCACGTGGCTGTCCCGCCAGCCGTGGACCACGACGGCACATCCTTGTTTTTTGCCTTTCGTATCATTTTCTTCTGCCGGGAAGTAGGCGGCAGCCAGGGTCAGCCCCTCTCTTTTCATCTGCAGCCTGTCATGGGGGCGCCCGAAGAGTTCCCTGTTCTTCCCCTTCATGGTCTCCACCAGGTCCAGGATGGTCTGGGAAGCGCCGGCCCGGCTGATCTCCCGGTCCTTCTCCTGGCGGCGGGTGGCATAGCGGAAGAGCTGCAGGCCCAGGAGGAAGATATAGGCCAGGAAGGCGGCCGAAAGGCCAATGGTGGCATAGAGGAGGACTGAAAGGGCCAGGGGCCGGGAGGCAAGCGTCAGGATCATGGGGGAGCTCCTTTCCTAGGCCCGGATCCGGGGGCTTTCCAGCCACCTTTCCTTGCGGTAGAGGATCTGGGCAAAAATGATGATGACAATATTGGAGGCCAGCATGGAGATCCAGACCCCTGTCGGCCCCAGCTTGGTCAGATAACGGAAGGCCCAGATCATGGGCAGGCGGACCGCCCAAAGGCGGAGGATGGACATGTAGGCCGCATACTTGGGATAGCCGGCCCCGCTGAAAATACCCGTATAGGCATCAAAATAGCCCATGGCCGGAGTCATGAGGGCATTGAAGAGCATGTAGTCCAATGACAGTCGCCAGACCAGATCGGCTTCGGGCCCCGTCTCCCGGATAAAGAGGGAGAGGGCCGGATAGCGGAGGAACCAGAGCAGGAGGCTCCCGGCTATGGCCATGGCCGTGATGTAGCGGAAGGCCGTCCGGTTGAAGGCCTTGACCCGGTCCTTCTGGCCCGCCCCCATATTCTGGCCCACAATGGCGGTCAGTGCCCCCCCGATGCCTGCTGTCGGCTGCATGTCAAAGCTGGCCACCCGGTTGACAGCCGCATAGGCCGCCATGGTCGCATCCCCGTAAAGGACAATCTCAGAGTTCAGCAAGGTGAAACCCAGGGCGGCGCTGGCCTGACCCAGGGCTGTGGGAAAGCCCTTGCGGATCAGTTCCCCGAACTGGACGCCCGAAAAGCGGACCTTGCGGACTTTCAGCCGGACCTCATTGTGGGAGGAACAAATGGCATAGACCCCCAGGAGGACCCGGATGACCTGGGAAAGGACGGTGGCCAGGGCGGCCCCTGCAATCCCCAGGCCCAGCCCCGGGATCCCGATAAAGGGCACCCGGTCAAAGATGAAGAGGGGGTCCAAAACAGCGTTCAGGACGGCGGCGCTGGCAGAGATTATGGTCGTGATCTTGGTCTTGCCCTGGGCCCCTAAAATGGAGAAAAAGGCCAGGTAGAGCATCTCAAAGATAAAACCGGCCATGAGGATGGACAGATAGGTGGTCGCATGCCGGCCCAGATCCCCGGTCCCCCCCATCCAGCGGACGATGGATGGCGACAGGACGGAGCCGGCGACCGAGAAGACCACCCCCAGCCCCAGGCAGAAATAGAAGATATGGCTGGCATAGGATTCCGCCTGGGCCCGGTCCCCGCTCCCGATCAGCTGGGAGATGATGGCGGTTCCGGCGATGGCGATCCCGATCCCCAGGGCCACGAAGAGGTAATGGGGAGGCCAGACAAAGCTTGTGGCGGAAAATTCCACCAGGGAGAG
>DUUZ01000034.1 GCA_012841255.1 Clostridiaceae bacterium | reverse complement strand
CGCCCTCTTCTTTTGCCTTTTGAATAGCCAGGGTCAGGGCCTCCTGCGGCCGGGCCCGTGAAATCACTTCCACCGGATGATCGTCCCCCAGAATATCCCGGGCCTCGGCGGCCAGCCGGTCCGCCCCATAACTTCTGGGATCGGTCGGCTCGGTGCCGATGACCGAGCGGATGCGGTAGGGCGCATCCAAGAGAAGGGCCTCCAGCATTTTGCGGTGCTCCTTGTCCTCCAAAAGACCGATGACAAAGATGACCGGCTTTGCCCCCACCAGGCGGCCCAGGCCATCGCGCAGTGCCAGGCAGGCTTGTTCGTTGTGGGCCCCGTCCAGGAGAATGACCGGGTCATCGGCCAGAATCTCCATCCGTGCCGGCCAGATGCAGTCAGCAATACCCCGCTCCACCGAAGCCTGGTCGGCCATGCCGGCAGACTGGGCGGCGGCCCCGGCCATGAGGGCATAGATGGGCTGGTAGGGGCCGATCAGCCGGGTGCTGTAGACACGGCCGTCCCCTTTGACCTGGAAGCGCTGGCCGGTCCATCCGTAGTCCAGAAGAGTGAAGTCGGAATAGCCGAAGTATTCCAGAGGGGCCGACAATTCAAGGCAGCGGTTTTCTAGAACGTCCCGGGCGTCCCGGGCATCCGCATCCGACAGGAGTGCATCCTCCGGGGCATAGGCAAAGACCGGGCAGCCTTCTTTCAGGATGCCTGCTTTCTCTCCCATGATCTCCCGCATGGTATTGCCCAGGCGGTCCATATGGTCAAAACCCGGTGCCCCGATCAGGCAGGCCAGGGGTTGTTCCAGGATATTGGTGGAATCGAAACGTCCGCCCATCCCGGTTTCAAGAACCGCAACATCGCAAGCTTCTTCCTCAAACCAGAGGAAGGCAAGGGCGGTCATGAGATCAAACTGGGTGGGAGGGGCACCGCCCGCGGAAACCACTTTCCCGGCTGCAGCCTCGATCTTCTCCATGAGGCGGGCAATGTCCGCATCGGGAATCTGGCCGGCCATAAAATCCCGGTCAAAGGCCAGAAGACCCTCCCGGCCGTCCAGGACCCGGATCCGCTCATTGAAACGTTCCAGGAAGGGCGAGGTGTACCAGCCGACCTTGAGGCCGCTGTGGCACAGGATATGGGTCAGATAGGCGCTGATGGAGCCCTTGCCGTTGGTCCCCGCGATATGGAAGGCCGGATAGGAGCGCCAGGGGTCGCCCAGCTCCCGGTAAAGGCCGGCCGACCGGTCCCGCAAGAGGTTATTGCCGAAGGCATCAGCTTTCCTGATAGCCGCCATGGCGCGGTCCAGATAGAATTGCGGGTCGACCGCTTGGGTGTGGTGGGGCATGGGATTCTCCTTATCCTCTTCTTTGAAGACATACAGTTTACCGGAAATCCGGTTGGCCAGCACAACGAAAACCAGGGCGATCAGTTTGCCCAGATCCAGAGTTCCGGGGATGATCTCTGTCGTGTTTCCCAGGATATGCCGGACCAGATAGATGCCCACATATTCGAAGACAAAGGAGATGGCCAGACGGCTCCCCACAAAACGGATAAATTCAAGCCAGACATCGGACTCCGAGTGAAAGACCCATAAGCGGTTCAGGACATAGGCGGCCAGGACGGAAAGAAAGATGGCCGGAACATCGGAATAGTACCAGCGGTCCAGTCCCAGCCAGCGGCTCATCAGCATATAAACCAGGACATTGACCGCGGTCGCTACCAGGCCTGAAACAAAATAGCGCAGAAATTCAACTGTAAAAAACAGTTCAATCAGGTGTTTTTTCAGTTTTTTCATAGTTCTTCGGCATCCTCCGGATCGTCCCGTTCGGGGCGGCGGTGGCTGATGGGGTT
>DUUZ01000033.1 GCA_012841255.1 Clostridiaceae bacterium | reverse complement strand
CCGGCGGCCGCCCCTCCCGGACGGAATTTGAAGTCCTGGCCAGGGGACAGGAGACCGCCCGTCTGGGCCTCTCACTTTTGACCGGCCGGACCCACCAGATCCGGGTCCACCTGGCCCACATCGGCTACCCGGTTGTGGGGGATCCGGTCTATGGCGGCCGGCCGCGGCCGGACGACCCCGACTACCAGCTCCTCCATGCTGTCCGTCTGACGCTCAAGCATCCGGTCACGGGAGAAGAACTGAATATCTCAAGCCCTCTGCCGGAGCGCTTTTTACCCTTTATGGAAGAGGAGGTCCTGCTATGAATAAATTCAAGAAATGGCAAAACGGCTTCCTCCTGATCCTGGCCCTGATCGCCGGCCTTTCCGTCGGCCTACTCATCAAACAGGCCCTGACCGTCCATGAGACGGAGGGACCTGACCTTGCGGCCCTGGAAACGGCCAGCCTGGATCTGTCCGAGGAAGAAGCCCGCTACCAGATCCTCAAGGCCCAGAACGAGGAGCTGGAAAACAGGAAGAAGGTTCTCTTGAACCGCTTCGGGGACAATGAGGACCTGGCCGGAGTCCTGGACGAGTTCCATGAGAACGCCCTTCTGGCCGGCATGTCCGGCGTGGAGGGGAGGGGGATCATCCTGTCCCTGGACGACAAGATCAACTACGATCCCCTGACCGATCCCATCGAGTCCATCATCCACGACAGCACCATCAACTATGTCCTGAATCTCCTTTGGGCCGGCGGTGCCCGGGCGGTGGCCTTCAACGGCATCCGGCTGACCGCCGTCTCCGAGATCAGCTGTGTGGGCCCCACCATCCTCTGCTACGGGGTCCGGCAGATGCCCCCCTATGTCATCGAGGCCATCGGCCCGGTCGAGGACCTGGAAGCGGTCCTCTACACCGACTCCTATTTGGCCCACCTGACCCAGAACAAGATCGGGGTCCGGCTGACCGTCCAGAAATCCGAGACGGTCCGCCTGCCCTCCTTCTCCCAGACCCACGACTACTTGCCCTACATCAACTGGCTCCGAGAGCCCTAGGGAGCGAGGTACAGATATGAATAAGAAATGGCTACAATACGCATCCATCCTGGTCATCTGCATTCTGGTCGGCATGGTGATTGCCCTGCTCATGAAGAACATCAACGCCCAGAGCCTGGGCGGCAAGAGCCTGCAGGAACTGCAGAACTCCATCATCGACTACCAGAAGAAGAACGAGGAGTTAAATAACAGAAATACCCGTCTTTACGAGTATCTGCGGGAACTGGAGGCTGAACTGGCCAGCGGCCTGGGCGAGAGCTACATCCACATCGTGGAGGAAAAAGAGCAGTACGCCATCTTCGCGGGACTGCGGGCCGTCAAAAACCAGGGCGTGGTCATCACACTGACCCCTCACGACGGCTACCAGATGCAGGACGCCGTCCTCCGCCAGTTCGTCAATGAACTGTCGGCTTTGGGGGCCCAGGCCATCTCCATTAACGATGAACGAAAGGTGGCCACCACCGAGATCCGGACCAGCCTGGACAATATCCTGGTCAACGGGGTCAGCTACTCCCGGTCAGCCGTCTTCGAGATCAAGGCCATCGTGGACCCGGCCAAGATCGACTCCTATGTTGTGCCCTATCTTCTGTCGGTGGGGGACAGCATCCGCAAGCAGCTGGCCGACGACGCGGTCACCATCAGCGTCAGAAAGGATGAGAATGTCACCATCCCCGCCCTGAACGAGGACCGGATTGCCTACCAGATGGAGCTTCTGACCCCTGCAGAATAGTGCCCTGCGGTTTGGCGGGGCGGACCCGGGCAGGCTATAATGGAGCGATATGAACACCAACGAAACTGTCTTTGAAAAACACATTGAACTTGAAAGCCCGGAAGAGGGCCTGGTTCTCCTGGGCTCCTGCAACGGCAATGCCTCACTTTTCTCCAAGGGCCTGGATGTGGTCTGCGATTCGGATGCCACGGGCCTGGTCCTGCGGGGCGGCAATAAAGAGTCGGTGGAAACGGCCGCCCGGATCATCAGCCGTTTGAGTGAACTCCAAAGATCGGGGGCGGCTCCCGTCAACGACCAGCTGATCCGCTACATGATCGACGCCTCCTTGGAGGGGCGGCTGGAGGATGCCGAGCTCTTCACGCCCGACCTCATCTGTGTCAACGCCAAGGGCCGGCCCATCATGTCCAAGACCCGGGGCCAGCAGATCTATGTCGAGGCCATCCGGAAAAACGAGATCACCTTTGCCATCGGCCCCGCCGGGACCGGCAAGACCTATCTGGCCGTGGCCATGGCCGTCAAGGCCTTCCGGGCCCATGAAGTCTCCCGGATCATCCTGACCCGGCCGGCCATCGAGGCCGGGGAGAACCTGGGTTTTTTGCCGGGTGACCTGCAAAGCAAGGTGGATCCCTACATGCGGCCCCTCTACGACTCCTTGAACGACCTCATGGGCTTTGAGACCTACCAGAGGCACCTGGAGCGGGGCGAGATCGAGATCTCCCCCCTGGCCTACATGCGGGGCCGGACCCTGGACGATGCCTTCATCATCTTGGACGAGGCCCAGAACACCACCCGGGAACAGATGAAGATGTTCCTGACCCGGATCGGCTACAACGCCAAGGCCGTGGTCACTGGCGACATCACCCGGATCGACCTGCCTGTGAGAAGAAAGAGCGGCCTGGCCGATGCGGCCTCGCTCCTGGGCAATCTGGAAGGCATCCGCAGCATCCGGCTGAATGAGCGGGACGTGGTCTGAAATCCCCTGGTCCAACGCATCATCCGGGCCTATGAGAAGGATGCCGCAGGTAACAGAAGGAAAGAACAAGGGGGCAGGAGGCCGGGATCGTGAATACTGAGAATAAGAGAACCCGGGCCGCCCTGAATATCCTCTTCGGGACACTGGCGGTCATCATCATCATCGTCACGGTCTACCTGGGCTCAACCCCCCGCCAGTATGACCTGCAGATCGGGGATGTCAGCGCCTACGATATCTCGGCTCCGCGGGATATCGCCGACGAGGCCGAAACCATCAGGCGGGCCCTGGTCGAGATGTCCCATGTCCAGAATGTCATGATCCGGTCCGATGAAAAGAGCGAGGAATCCCGGGACATGGTTCAAAGCCTGATCAATCTGGTTCAGGCCAAGCGAGACGCCCTCTATAAAGAACCCATCGTCGAGGTGGAAACAGAGCCCGGCGATCCGGACAGCACGGATAACGGGACGGATCCTGCCGACCGCCAGAGGAAACCGGAGAGCCATGAGATTGAACTGGCCATCTCGTCTTTGATCTCGGCCCTGGACCAGTCCATGGGCGTGGTCCTGCCCTCGGGGGATGCCGATGCCCTGATCCGCATGGAGGAAGACCGCTTCCAGCACATGGCGGCCCTCCTTTACGCCGAGACCGGTGCCATCGTGGCCCGGACCCTGGATGCGGCAGGCCTTCGGACGGCCATTGGGGAGAGCGTAACCCGCTTGGAAGAGAGCATGGACTACTACATCGATGACGCCGCCCGGACGGGGAGACTGCTGACCCTTCTTCTCAAGCCCAACGTGGAGTTCAACCAGGAGGCCACCGACAAGGCCAAGAAGGCCGCCTACGAGCGGGTTATCAACAACCCCGTCATGATCAACAGGGGCGTCCGCATCATCAGCCAGGGCGATGTCATCACCCCCGAACTGAAGGAGATGCTGGACAGCTTGAACCTGACGGTGGGGGCCCGCATGGACTGGATCCGGATCGCCCTGACCCTGGCCTTTGTCATTCTACTGGGCCTGGTGTCCCTCCTTTACTTCAGCCAGTATTCTGCAGGCCTCCTGTTCTCGACCCCCAGAAATACCCTGGCCCTGGTCCTTTCCCTCCTGATTCCGCTTATTATGTCGGCCTACCTGGCCCGGGACTACCCCCTGGCGCCGCCCGTCTATTTTGCGGCGGTGGTTATCACGGCCTACTTCGGTTTTCGGACCTCGGTCTTCTTCTCCATCATGCTGACCGTGGCCGTCATGCCCATGACCTCCTTCAACCCCACCTTCCCCCTGGTGGCCCTGATCGGAAGCACGGTCGCGGCCCTCTTCACCCGGGGCCGGAGCCGGCACGACAACTATGCCCGGATCATCCTGGCCACCTCTTTTGTCAATGCTGCCGCCACCCTGATCATGGGGCTCCTGCAGAAGATTTCCTGGAGCCAGATTACGGCCAATACCATGCAGGCTACGGTGTCGGGGGCTCTCTCCGTCATCATCGGGATCGGGATCATGCCCCTTTTCGAACTCATCTTCAATACCGTTTCGCCGCTCCGCCTGATTGAGCTCTCCCAGCCGGGCCATCCCCTGATGAAACGGCTCTTTGTGGAGGCGCCGGGCACCTCCCAGCACAGCATGATGGTGGCCAACCTGGCCGACACGGCCGCAGAGGCTGTGGGCGCCAATGCCATGATCGCCCGGGTAGGCGCCTACTTCCACGATGTGGGAAAACTCGAAGCCCCCCTCATGTTCACGGAGAACCAGACCGGGGACAATCCCCACGACCGGCTGCCGCCCCTGGAAAGCGCCCGCATCATCACCCGCCACCCCGAGGACAGCCTGGCCCTGGGCAAGAAGTACCGGCTGCCGCCGCCCCTTCTCCGGATCGCCAACGAGCACCACGGGACCACGCTTTTGTCCTACTTCTGGAACAAGGCCCGGACTGAGGCCCTGGCCCGGGGAGAGGAAGCGCCCCCCATGGAGGCCTTCCGCTACCGGACGCCCTTACCCAGCTCCCGGGAGTCCGCCATTGTCATGCTGGCCGACTCGGTCGAGGCCGCCATGCGGTCGGAGAAGGCCCATACCCTGGAGGCGGCCGAGGAGCTGATCGGCCAGATCATCAGGGACAAGATCGACCAGGACCAGCTGAAGCTGTCCGGCCTCTCCTTCGCGGACATCGAAACCATCACCCTGTCTTTCCTGCAGGTCTATGCCGGCCATTTCCATGAGCGGGTACCCTACAAAAAACAGATCAGAACTCCGGTCCGGCCTGCAGAAAGCAGCGGCCAGGAGACATCCGACTAAAGGACTATTTATGATTCAACTCCATCACGCCAACCGCCAGCGCGACTACAAGCTGTCGGACATCGGACCCCTGGTCCGGGAAGCCGCCGACCACGCTCTTTACGCCTCCCCCTTCATCCGGGAGCTCCTGGCCGAAGGTATCGGCATCGACCTGGATTGGACCCTGGTAGGTCCCCGCACCATGCGGGGCATCAACCGGGAGCAAAGGGAAGTGGACCGGGAGACCGACATCCTCTCCTTCCCGGCCCGGGAGATGAAAGAGGGACATCCTCTTTCACCCCTGGAGCCCTGGGAATTCCTCTCGGGGGAAGAGGAGGGGGACCGCCTCTTTTTGGGCGACCTGATCCTGGCCCCTGCGGTCATCGAGAAACAGGCGGAGGAGTACGGCCATTCCTTCGAGGAGGAAATCCGCTTTCTGGTCATCCACGGCGTCCTCCATCTTCTGGGCTATGACCACGAGACCGAAGAGGATGAAGAGGTCATGAACGCCCTGCAAAAAAACCTCATGGCCGCTTACCGGGATCTGCCCCGGGGCTTTGTGGCCCTGGCCGGCCGCCCCAATGTGGGCAAGTCCACACTTTTGAACGAGCTGTCCGACCGGACCCTGGCCATCACTTCGGCTAAGCCCCAGACCACCCGCCACGCCATCCGCAGTGTCCTGACCACCGAGGACTACCAGATCGCCTTCCTGGATACCCCGGGCCTCCACCAGCCCAAGAATGCCCTGGGCAAGGCCATGATGAAGGCGGCCACCTCGGCCATCGGCCAGGCCGACGTCCTGGTCGTCATGATCGACGCCTCCTGGAATGCCTTCGTGGGCCAGCTGGAGGAGCGGATCATCCGCCAGGCCAAGGAGGAGAAAAAACCGGTCATCCTCGTCATCAACAAGTCCGATGCGGCTCCCAAGGAGAAAATCCTGCCTTTGATCAAGGTCTATGACGATGCCTTCAAGCTGGATGCCTATGTCCCCAT
>DUUZ01000006.1 GCA_012841255.1 Clostridiaceae bacterium | reverse complement strand
GTAATCGCAGGACGCTGGACACAGGTTCACTGATCCCCTTGATTCCGTACAGCCTGTTTTCTCCCTCCCGGCCGGTTCCCAAAAAAACCGCATACTCGTCCTGGTACCCGACAATCAGGAATTTGTCTTTTCGGAATTTCATCCCCCAGCTTCGCAAGAGATCGATCTCCTCTTGGGGGAGCGCGATGTTGCGGATGTAGTCATCGATCAGAGAGGGGTTCTCCCACAGGACCTGCCGCACTTGATAGGCCAGCTTCTGGTCAGGATTATCCGGATCAAACCCGCGTTTAGTGACCTGTTCCTGCCGGTCTACGTAGTTGAGCAGTCCCAGCCAGGTCTCGTAAAACACGAAACTTTCCTCCTCACTGATCTGGGCAGACCCCGATATTTCATATCTGGCACAGCAGTGTTTGTACTTCTTGCCGCTTCCGCAGGGACAGGGACTGTTGCGCCCTATTTTGACGGCCTTCTGAAAGCGCGGAAGGTCGGCGGCCTTGTCAGGCCCACTTTCCATGAGCGCGTGCATTTCTGCCGGCGTGTAGCCCTTATTCTCCCAGATGCGTGTGTTGTTTATAGCCTGCATCAGGAGATCAAAGAAATGCTCCATCTGGCCCCGCTCAAAAAGAAGGCCATGTTTTTCCATGATGGAGCCCAACTCGTCAAACCCATCGTCGAACATCAGGTAATCTCTGATCTCGATGAAAGCGATCAGCACTTCAACTGTGTCGCCATAAGTATCCAAGAGGAAAAGCAAGACCTCTTTCCAATGGATGTTGTCAAACAGATAGATATCCCGGTAGTCAAGCAACTCCTCTTGATCGGGGATATAGAGGGGTTTGCCCGCCTGATCGCGGATCAAATAGTCGGCGCTCTCAAAGTCATCAAAAAAGACTGGATGGACCAGGTGGTCTTTGTAAAAAGCGTAATGGCCTTTTTTCAAAACCAGAGGCAGGAGAAGGACATAAAGCTCCCCCGGGTCCGTCTGGGCCTCATTTTGCCCGTTGAAAATCGTGACCAGATCTTCGAGTCTGACCGCTCCATAAAGGTTGACCGCTGCCAGGGCATAGGCGTCGAGTTGGGCTCGCACTCCCGACCGGCCGTAAGGGCAGCGGACCCGGTCCGCCTCCCGATTGTATTGATTAAAAATGGTTTTCGCTTCAGCTTCAGTCATCTCTTTTATGCTCCCGCAAAAAGTTTCTTCCATGTCCAACATTAGAGCATGGAAATAGAGGTTATCGGTTCATCCATCTGTCGCAAGCCCTTCCACTCACAGCATCTTCTTCACCTCTTTTTTAGCCTGGCTCCAGCCCATGGACTTGGCCCAACTGCGAAGGGAAGCACTCTCTTGCCGATCTTCTCCCTCATAGATTTCATAGAGGAATTTGGCGTAACCGCCCATCCCGCCCACATCGTCCATGGGAGACAGGCCCTCCCTGTAAAGGCAGATGGGCTGATGCCGGGTCAAGACATGTATGACCCCTTCCCGGATCTCCTCTTCAGAGGCTTTGAGCTCCTGAACCAGGTCATCCGCATGGTCCTGCCGGGTGATGGTGATCTCCCAGTTGTCGCCGAAATCATAGTTATAAAGTAGCTTATGGGTCAGGGGCAAGAGATCTTCCTTGCCCAGTGTCTGGCCCTCTGCTGCCAGGATATCTTGAACCAGGAGGCGCTCCAGGAGACGCTCTGTGCCATTTTCCATGATGATGGAATTGTGCAGCTCTTCCAGGGATAATTCCAAAATAGGAGCCCGGCGGAGGACCGCCCGTTCCGCGTCCTCATCTTTTCCTCTCCGTTCAAGATAGGAAAAGAAGGGCTCCATCACCTCCAACTCCGGGCGGAAATCCAGGAATTCTTGCAGATCTCTTCTGGCCATAAGCGGAACTTCAAGAAGGCCATCATAACGGTAAGGACCGGTGTATTTCTTTTTCAGCCAAAGGTTGATACTCCCGCTCTTATAGTCGTCATCCCAGAAAAGGTGGTGGTCCCCTTCAGAAGGCGGCTGGAAGATTGTGCCGACCAGGTCTGCCCAACCCTTGACAGTGCCCCCGGTCAGGTCATCATAGATGGCGTCGGGCAGATAAAACCGCCGCAGATGCGAATTCTGCCAACCAAAAAGCTTCTGAATGGCATAGTGGAGATTGTGGATGGGCATGTCGGATGGAATCAGGATGTCCCGCCGGATGGTGTCTCCCTGTGGGGCCTCCCCATATCGCTTCATCATCATCTTTTCGTGGTCGGTCAGCCTCTCGTGGCGGAGTTCCAGGCGCAGCTTCAAGGCGGTCAGATCTCCCTTGAACCAGGTGAAATAATCATTGGTCGGGCTTTTCGGGATGGCGTCTGCCTCATCGAGCGCATCCAGCCGCTTCAGAAGCCCCAGCAGGTAACCGTTATCCAAGACTTCGATGAGCTTGTCACGGTCCAAAGCCCCGGAGGCCAGGTAAAGAAGCAGGGCAGAGACAACTTCAAAACTCTGCGTTTCCAGATCAAGGCCAAAGACGGAAGCAACCGGGATCCCCTTGTAGATCAGGGTACTCTCCCAGCCCGCCCCGCCGAAGGTCGTGCGAATGGACTGGAAAAGATCTAAAAAAGCGGAAGAAGGGACTTCAATATGAATGAAGCGTGCACCCATCTTCTCAAGAGCAGGAATATGACGGGTGATATTTGTGAATTTTTTCATCAAGGATAACCTCTTTTCTCTTACAGACGATTCGGTTCGTCCTGCATGGCATAGCGCCGCTTATAGATCACGCGCCATCTGGCCACAAGTTCGTCGACCAGACGATCTCCGCCCCCAAACCGCCTGATTTTTCTGGGAAAATCGACAAGTTCCCGATCGTGTTGACGCGTACGAGCCCTGGCGGCCAGGGCTTCGGACGTTTTCTCGCAGCCTGCCAGGACCTCTTGGGGATAAAGAGCCTTGACCGTTGACTTCGGTGACCGTGCCTTAGATTTGAAGGCGGGCAGGGTGAAGAATTCTTTCAGCACCTTATTGAAGCGCTGGATATTTTCGCCGCCTGCGCCCTGCCATTCCTGGTACCAATGGAGCATACTCAACCAGGCCAAATAACCTTCTTTCAGGGTTGTGTCGTCAAATACCTTCATCCAGTCCATGGGCTGTTCTCCTTGCAAGTCGGGGAAGAGTTCTTCTTGAGATACAGTTTAATGCTTCTTCGAAGAACCGCCCAGCCCTTCTGCACTATTTCAAGAAAGAGGCTAACGAAATTCAATTATTCTACTTACCCGACCATCTTCCGGGTGATAATGCCGTCTCTACCTGTCCCATTGCCGGCGTATTTCTCATCTTTGACAGTCAGAAGTAAAAATAACCTCTGAATCGCCTGGTATGGCGGTATTACAGAGGTTAAACAAATGCGGAAAATTGTTGTCTATCAGGTGTTAATGCCGTCTTTGTCTGTCCCATTGCTGACATAGTTGCCTGCCAGTGGATAGCCGGGTATGCTTGCCCATAATCCTTGTAATATTTGGGAAATTCAGAAAAATGAAGAGGCTCCGGTAAAACTGCCCTATGACGAACCAGAGCCTCCAAAAGAAGCAGAATCATCGCATCACATTATCGGCTGGAAGCGCGAGCACAATAGCTGCAGATTCAAACTATCCTGCTTTTTGCCGCCCGCAATTTCTTTGGCATTGCCGGCATTCTTATAAGCATTGTCTATGCGATCCTGACCTTCCAATCTCCGGAGCAGCACCTGATCCTGATTCTGCTTGTCCTTGTCCGCAGAGCGAAGCTCCGTCGGGCTTGCGAGGCTGCGCTCTCACCAACTGACAGTCTCTAGTCCCCGCCTTCTTCCAGGATCCTGATCTGGCAGGTCCGCATGGCATCCAAGGCCGTTCGATGGCTTTCCGGTGTGACTCCGGCAGAGCAGGAAGCATCTACCCGGATTTCGACTTCAGGCATATAGGCCTTGATCAGGAGAGCGTTTGAAATGACGCAGATGTCCGTACAGAGCCCTGCCAGGGTGATGGACCGGATGGCCTCTTTTTCGTCCATCTCCTTGAGGACTCCGATCAGATCCTTAGAACCGAAGGTATTCTTCTCGATGACCGGTCCGCTTCTGGCCTCTGCGATTTCCGGCACTATGGCCCAGCCTTCCGTCCCGCGGATACAGTGCTCCACGGGTAAAAACCGGCCCTCCTGGGTCTCCAGATAATCCGTCTCGTGGGTATCCTGGGTGAAAAGGACAGGGCCTTCGAATTCCTTCATCTTCCGGACCAGGCCCGGGACAATGGATACCGCCTCGGGGGTCCCAAGCGACCCGTCCACAAAATCCTTTTGCATATCGACAACCAATAAAACATCCTGCATGGCTTCATCCTCCTGTCCCACAGTTTACTCCAGGGCTGGTTCTGCCGCCTGTCCTGCTGTTACTGGTTTAAAAAAGCGCTCCGGCGGGCCGGAGCGCTTGATCATGAAAAATGATTTTGGTCTGGGTCTTAGTCTTCGAGAAGACGGACAACCGTACCAGAACCAACCGTCTTGCCGCCTTCGCGGATGGCGAACTTGAGGCCAGGCTCGATGGCGATCGGGGTAATCAGCTCGACGCTGATCTCGATGTGGTCACCGGGCAGGCACATTTCGACGCCTTCGGGCAGGTGGGCAACACCGGTCACGTCAGTCGTACGGAAGTAGAACTGCGGACGGTAGCCGTCAAAGAAGGGCTTATGGCGTCCGCCTTCATCCTTGGTCAGGACGTAGACCTGGCCGACGAACTTGGTCAGCGGTTTGATGGAGCCGGGGGCTGCAACAACCTGGCCGCGGCGGACTTCGTCGCGGGACACACCACGGAGCAGGAGGCCGACGTTGTCGCCCGCTTCTGCGTGGTCAAGCATCTTACGGAACATCTCGATACCGGTGACAACCGTCTTTCTCGGCTCATCGGCAAGACCGACGATCTCAACCGGACGGTTGATGTCGATCTGACCGCGCTCAACACGGCCCGTGACAACGGTGCCGCGGCCGGTGATGGTCATGACGTCTTCGATCGGGCAGGCAAAAGGCTGGTCGATCGGTCGGGCCGGGGTCGGGATGAACTCGTCAACGGCCTTCATCAGTTCGATGATGGGGGCGTAGACAGGATCATTGGGGTCCGTGCTGGTGGACTCGAGGGCCTTCAGGGCGGAACCGCGGATGATCGGGGTGTCGTCGCCGGGGAAGTCGTACTCGTTCAGACGCTCACGGATCTCCATGTCAACGAGGTCGAGAATTTCTTCGTCGTCCACCTGGTCGGTCTTGTTCATGAAGACGACAATGGCGGGAACGCCGACCTGACGGGCGAGCAGGATGTGCTCACGGGTCTGGGGCATGGGGCCGTCAACGGCTGAAACGACGAGGATGGCGCCGTCCATCTGAGCAGCACCGGTGATCATGTTCTTGATATAGTCGGCGTGGCCGGGGCAGTCGACGTGAGCGTAGTGACGGGCTTCCGTCTCGTACTCAACGTGCGAAGCGTTAATTGTGATACCGCGGGCTCTTTCTTCCGGAGCCTTGTCGATGGCGGCATAGTCAGTGAAGCTGGCCAGGCCGCCGGTGGAAAGCACCTTGGTAATAGCGGCCGTCAGCGTCGTTTTACCATGGTCGACGTGACCGATGGTACCGACGTTTACGTGCGGCTTTGTTCTCTCAAACTTCTCTTTGGCCATTACGATCCTCCTCAAAGGATAGTGATTGGTCGGATTCGCATCCGAGCATTACCGAATGAATGGTGGTGCTAGACGAAACGCAGTGGTGCGTGAGTTGTTGGTAGCGGTGGCTGGACTCGAACCAGCGACGCCACGGGTATGAACCGTGTGCTCTGACCAGCTGAGCTACACCGCCGAATGGAGCCCACAACCGGACTTGAACCGGTGACCTCTTCCTTACCAAGGAAGTGCTCTACCTGCTGAGCTACGTGAGCACGGTATATGATACTGGAGCGGGCAACGGGAATCGAACCCGCATAGCCAGCTTGGGAAGCTGGTATTCTACCACTGAACTATGCCCGCAAATGGTGGAGAGGGATGGATTCGAACCATCGAAG
>DUUZ01000032.1 GCA_012841255.1 Clostridiaceae bacterium | reverse complement strand
GGATACAGTTGTGAAAAGAAGGACCCGGAAGAGTTCCTGCCGGCCTGCAAGGATAGTCCGCCATCTGGTCCCCTGACGGGAAGCCGGCAGATCATCCATGGCCATGAAGGCGGCCGGGATAAACAGAAGTCCGAAAAGTCCGTTTGAAAAATCAAAGTAGAGGGTGACGAAAACGGAAAGAAGCAGGGTTAAAAATCCCAGGATGAGGCCCGCCGCCGGAGCCATGCGGAAGTTGCCGGGATGGACCGGCAGGCCGAAGAGGGCTTTGCGGTTGATTTCACCGCCTGCAGGCATGGCCTGGATTACCATGTCCCGGTAAGAACCTATAACCATGGAGAGCCCGGCCATGAGCGAGAGAGAGGCGGCATAGGTGAAGAGGGCGTTGGGACCGAAAGACCAGAGGCCCAGATAGCGGCGGCAAAGGAAGAGGATGAATTCAGAGCTGACGGCGGCGGCCAAGAGCCGGACGAAATAAAGAAAATGGTTGGAAGTCCGCCGGACGCCGCGTGCGATGAGGAGTGCGAAAAGTCCGAAGGCCAGATGGCCGGCAAGGGCGGTCGGCAGGGGTAGAAAGGCCGGAAAAAAGACTCCCGTCCAGTAGAAAAAAGTCAGTAAATAGCCGAAGAGTTTGATCACGGGCCGCCCCAAAATATCCTGACAAAGGGCCTTTTTCATTTTCGGAAATCCCCTTGAAATCCTTGCCCCTGTCCGCGAACTATTGTATCATGTCAGCGTATGCCGGACAATCCGGACGAGGCGTAAAAGCCTTGAAAAGGCTGGGATAGCTTTGTTTCACGGACATTCGCACTACAATATTTAGAATACTTTGGTTGTAAAGCAAAAAATGGGTCTTGGACTGAATATAGGTATAGATTTGGGAACGGCCACCGTTCTCATTTATGTTGAAGGACGCGGGATTGTTCTTCGCGAACCCTCTGTCGTCGCTTTGAATACAAAGACAGGGCGGGTTCTGGCCGTCGGTGAACGGGCCAGCCTGATGCTGGGCCGGACACCCGATATCGTGAAGGCGGTGAGGCCTTTGCGGGAAGGCGTTATTTCGGATTTTCAGACGACGGAAATTATGCTCAAGGATTTTATCAGCCGGGTCAATACGGGCTTTTTGGTCCGCTACTTTAAGCCGACCATCGTCGTGTCGGTTCCGGGCGTGATTACACCGGTCGAACAAAAGGCGGTCGAGGACGCCTGCCGCCATGCGGGCGCCAAGGAGGTCTTCCTGATCCGGGAGCCCATCGCCTCCGCCATCGGAGCCGGTATTGACATTACCCAGGCCTCGGGCAGCATGATCATCGACATCGGGGGCGGCACCACGGATATCGCGGTGATCTCCCTTTGCCGTCCGGTTGTCGACGCCTCCACTAAGGTGGCCGGCGATAAATTTGATGAGGCCATCATCCGCTACATCCGCCGCAAGCACAATGTGCTGATCGGCGAGCAGACGGCCGAGGAACTGAAGATCAACATCGGCTGCGCCTACCCCCGCGAAGAAGAACTGACCATGGAAGTCCGGGGGCGCAATATCATTTCCGGCATGCCGGCCATTCTGACCATCAGTTCAACAGAAATGCTGGAAGCTTTGGAAGAGCCGGTCAGTGCAATTTTTGAGGCCATTCACTCAGTCCTGGAACAGACCCCGCCGGAGCTGATGGCGGATCTGAGCCAGCGCGGTATCGTGATGACAGGGGGCGGTTCCCTGCTCTACGGGCTGGACCGGATGCTGGCGACCCGGGTGGGCATCGAAGTGATCGTGGCGGAAGACCCTGTTTCCTGTGTGGCCATCGGAACCGGCATTGCACTGAACATCATGGATCGCTTCGGCGATATCGCAGGCCTCTAGCCTTTTTGGTTGACGCATGCATGCAATTTGTATATACTTGCGTCAATCCCCCGGCCTTGACAGTTGAATCCATGGATCGAACCGTTTGCGGCCTCTTGGGGAGAAGACTGTCAATTTCCAACTGTGTATGGTGAAAATATTTCAAGAGATCGTTAAGAAGAGGAATACGTATGACACAACCTGATTTTCGCGGGAAAACGAAGAAAGACCTTTCCGCGATCGCCCAGATCTCCGGGCTTCTGACTCCGTCGGAAACCAACCGGATGACCAAGCAGCAGCTGATCGATTTTCTGACCCGGGTGGCGGAGGAGTCCACCCAGGATGAAGGCGAGGCTGCTGTCTTCATGCCGGAGGAAACTCCAAAAGCCAGGGAAGAAGAACCTGCGGAAGAAAAGGCTGAAGCCCAGGCGGAAGAGCCCCGGCCCAAAGCGGCGAAAAAACCGGCGGCCAGGAAGACCTCGTCGAAGAAGAAGGCTTCAGAAACGAGGGCCAAGGAAGCGGAGGAAGCGGCCGATCCGGCAGCTTTCGAGGAATCCGAACCGGCGCCTGACGAGGAAGCGGCCGACGACAAAGACGAAAAGGGCAAGGAATACGTCACCGGGGTTTTGGAAGTCATGCCGGAAGGGTATGGCTTTTTGCGTATAGAGAACTATATCCAAAGCAGCCGGGATATTTACGTGCCGCCCCAGTACATCCGCCGTTTCGGCCTGCGGACGGGCGACCTGATCACCGGTCCGGTCCGCCAGCAGCGCGACAATGACCGTTACCGGGCCCTTTATTACATCCGGGAAGTCAACGACGGACCGCCGGAGAAAATGATCCGCCGACCCCATTTCGACCGGCTGACTCCCATCTATCCCAAGGAGCGCTATGTCCTGGAGACCAACCGCGAGGAACTGGCCATGCGGGTCATCGATCTGGTCTGCCCCATCGGCAAGGGCCAGCGCGGCATGATTGTTTCGCCGCCCAAGGCCGGCAAGACCATCCTTCTTCAGAAAATCGCCAACGCCATCACGGTCAACAATCCCCAGGCCAAGCTCATCGTTCTCCTGATCGATGAACGGCCGGAAGAAGTGACCGACATGCAGCGTTCCATCGAGGGGGAAGTCGTCTACTCCACCTTCGACAAGACGCCGGAAAACCACGTCCGGATCACCGAGCTGGTCCTCGAACGGGCCATGCGCCTGGTGGAGCTGGGTCACGATGTCGTCATCCTGCTGGACAGCATTACGCGGATGGGCCGGGCCTACAACCTGACCATCAATCCCACCGGCCGCACCCTGTCGGGCGGCCTTGATCCCGGCGCCCTCTACGGGCCCAAGCGCTTCTTCGGAGCGGCAAGGAATATTGAGAACGGCGGCAGTCTGACCATTATTGCAACGGCCCTGATCGAGACGGGGTCCCGCATGGATGAGGTCATCTTTGAAGAGTTCAAGGGGACCGGCAACATGGAGGTCATCCTGGACCGCAAGCTGGCCGACAAGCGGATTTTCCCCGCCATCGACATCACACGCTCGGGCACCAGACGCGAAGAGCTTCTCTTGTCCGCGCGGGAACTGGACGCCATCTGGCTCCTTCGCAAGACCTTTGCCCAGCTTGAGACGGCAGCGGTCACGGAGACCATGCTGAGCCTTCTCCTGAAGACCCGGGACAATGATCAGTTCATTTCATCCATCAATGTTTCCATGACAGACAAGTCACTCTTTGACGCCATGCGGAGCGGCATGCCCAAACGTGAAAACGGGGCGGGCGGACCAAACAGGAACGGCCAGAACTGACCGGTTAACTAAAATGGACTTTTTCAGCTTTATCAGGGAAACCGCATCCAACCCTCTCCTGGCCGTCACGGTGGTGCTGACCCTGGGCGTCATCCTGGTCAACGGCTGGACCGATGCTCCCAATGCCATTGCGACAGCGGTGTCCACCCGGGCCATTTCGATCCGGGCAGCCATCATGCTGGCATCGGTTATGAATTTCCTGGGTGTCTTTGTCATGACTCTGATCAGTTCCACGGTTGCCGAAACAATTTTCAATATGGTGGATTTCGGCCAGGACACTCACTCCAGTATCATCGCCCTTTGTGCCGCCATGTTTGCCATCGTGGTCTGGGCGACCGCTGCCTCCAGGCTGGGGATCCCCACCAGTGAAAGCCATGCCCTGATCGCCGGCCTTTCCGGGGCCGCCATCGCCATCCACGGCAGTTTTGCGGGGATCAACGGGTCCGAATGGATCAAGGTCATCTACGGCCTGGCCCTGTCCTCGATCCTGGGTTTTTTCTCGGGCTTTGTGACGGCAAGGCTTATCTCTTCCATATTCCGGGGCCGCGACCGCCGCAATGTGGCCTATGGTTTCAGAAAGGCCCAGATCGGGGCTGCTGCGGGCATGGCCTTCATGCATGGGGCCCAGGACGGGCAGAAGTTTATGGCGGTCTTCATGATCGGCATTTTCCTGAACAGGGGACAGACCAACACGGGAAGTTTTACGGTTCCCATCTGGATGATGGTCATCTGTTCGCTGGTCATGGCACTTGGAACCTCTGTCGGGGGTTACCGGATCATCAAGTCGGTCGGCATGGATATGGTCAAGCTGGAACCCTTCCAGGGTTTTGCGGCGGACCTGGGGGCCAGTACCAGCCTTCTGGCCGCCCAGCTTCTGGGACTTCCGGTCAGTACCACCCACACGAAAACAACGGCCATAATCGGGGTGGGGGCCTCGGACCGCCTGTCCTCCGTCAAATGGGGTATCGTGGGGGAGATGGTTGTAAGCTGGGTGCTCACCTTTCCCGGCTGCGGCCTGATCGGCTACGGAATGACGAAATTATTTGTCAGTATTTTCTAACGGGTAAGGCATATGTTCAAAAAGAAAAAGAAGAATAACTACTTTGAGCTCTTGAAGGAGCTTTCGGCCTATACGGAAGAAGCGGCCCGTTTCCTGGATGATGCCATGACGGACTACCGGCCTGAGGATCTCTCCGAGTCTCTTTTGGCCATGCATGAGATCGAGCATACGGCGGATCTTGCCCATCATGCCCTCAACAGGAGCCTGGCCCGTGAATTTATCACGCCCATCGACCGTCAGGATTTTTCCATGATTGCAGGTATGATTGACGATGTGACGGATTCCATTGAAGATGTCCTCATGCGCCTCTACATGTTCAATGTCAAGGAACTGCGCCATGAAGCCCACGAATTCTGCCGTATCATTGTGGACGGATCCCGGGCCATGTCCCGCATCCTTTCGGATTTTGAGAACTTCAGGAAATCCGACGCCATCCGGCGCCACATCATCGAAGCCAACGACCTTGAGGAGGAGGCCGATGCCGTCTACGTCCGGTCCATCCGCCGTCTCTACGAGGAGTCGGAGGATCCGATTGAGGTGATCTCCTGGTCCGAAATCTTCCGGAGGCTGGAAAGCTGCTGTGACGATTTTGAAAATGTCAGCCAGGCCGTTGAACAGGTGATCATGAAGAACACCTGAGGAGGGGGATGCTATTCATGCAAGCTGATATCATGCCCTTATCCGACACCCCTTCTTGGCTTGTCCCCCTTATATTTGCGGGTCTGGCCCTTTTCTTCTTCCTCTTTCGGAAGATCATTGCCGGCGGTCTGCTCCATCTGATCCTGACCCCTGTCCGCCGCCGCTATCCGCCCGATTATCCGGGCATGAGGCAGGAAATGATAAATCCTCTGGGACTTTTCCTTGCGGCCGCCTTCCTTGCCGCCGCCTGTCATCTGGCTTATTTTATCCCGGCCCCCTGGTCGGGCTTCCTCACCAGGCTGGCCGACAGTCTGCTGACCGCGGTGGCCTTCTGGTTCCTTTACAGACTTTCAGCCCTTGTGGGCTTCCTTGTCCGCAAAGGCAAGGGACATCCGGCGGAAGGGGCGTCAAGCAGCGCCGTCTCCCTGCTGGTTTCCATGATCCGGGTCCTGGTCCTCTTCGTCGGCGCTTTGGTTATCCTCTCTTACTGGGTTTCCAATGTCGCCGGCCTGATTACGGGTCTGGGCATCGGGGGCCTGGCCGTCTCTTTGGCCGCCCAGGACACCATCAGCAACTTCATCGGCGGTATTGCCATCTCCCTGGAACAGCCTTTCCAGCTGGGGGACTGGATCAGTACCCCCGATGCCAGCGGGACGGTGGAGTCCATCGGGATCCGGTCCAGCCGCCTGCGGGCCTCCTCGGGAGCCCAGGTGTCCGTCCCCAACAAAACCCTGGCTGCTTCGGTCATAACCAATGAAAGCCGGCGTGAACGCCGCCGCATTGAAATTGAAGTTACCCTGCCCTGGGAGCTTGCGGGCAGCTCCTATGATCTTTTCCGGGAGAAGCTGGAGACCTGGCTGAAAAACCGGGAGGAGATTCTGGAGCCGGTCATCATCGCCATCAGAAATCTCAAGCCCGAAGGCCAGTCCCTTTATATCAGCTGTTACACAGGAGCGGCTTACGCCGCCATGCTGGAGACCCGGGACGGCATCAACCGGGCCCTTGCCGCCATTTTGGATGAGCTGGGGATGAGCCTGGAAATTGCCCAGCCCGTCAGGCTGGAAAGAGAAGATGCTATACTTAAAAATGACGCAAAACACGAATAACCTTATTGCAAGGAGAATATTGTGAACCAAAGACCGACCCGCCGGCCGCAAAGGCCGTCTCAAAATAGAACAAATTCCCCCAGACAGGGGCAAAGGGGCCCGGATAAAAAAATGCGGGCTGCCTATCTCACGGCTGCAAGTTTCCTGATCTGCTTCATCGTCGTTTTCGGCTTCTTAATCCGCGGCAAGATCAATAAAATGATCGGGGCCGAGGAAAGCAACGGACCCATCGACTTCGAGGAATTCCCCTACCACACCCTGCCGGAGGAAGAAACAGAACCTGCCGTGACCACAGAACCGGATGACGACTGGGAACTGCCCACGGTGCCTCCGACCACGCAGGCGCCGGCTACTACGACGACCCAGCCTGTCATCACAGTTGTTCCGGCTACGACAACAGCAGCAACAACTTCACCTACAGAGCCGTCTACGACAAGCGCCGAAAGCTCCGAAACTGAACCGGTGACCGAGCCCCCGGCGACCGAGGAAACAACGACCCAGGCCACCGAGCCCCCGGCGACCGAGGAAACAACGACCCAGGCCACCGAGCCGCCTGGTGAAGATGACAACGGCTAGCGCCGCTGTCAACCGAAAAATGTCAGCTGAGCGTATGCTCACAGGAGGCAGAAAATGAGCAAAAAAGGAATTAAACCCGGACTGGCCATCCTTCTTGTGATCCTGGGCCTTGCCCTGATCATCGGGGTGACTTTCATAAGCTACCACAACAAATTCGTCCGGGCGGACGAGACCATCAATCAGCAATGGGCCCAGGTCCAGACCCAGTATCAGCGCCGGGCCGACCTGATCCCCAACCTGGTTGAGACGGTCAAGGGCTATGCATCCCATGAAGCCGCCGTATTGACGGAGCTGACCGCCATGCGGTCCCGCTACAGTGAAGCTTCGACTCCGGAAGAGCTGGAGCGCGTTGACCAGGAATTCCAAAGGGCCATCAATGTCGTCGTGGAAGCCTACCCCGACCTCAAGGCCAATGAGAATTTCCTGGCCCTGCAGGCTGAGCTTGCCGGAACAGAGAACAGGATCGCCGTCGCACGCCGGGATTTCAACGAGTCGGTGGGAAGCTACAACAAGACAGTCCGGACCTTTCCCGGCAACTTCTTTGCCGGAATCTTCGGCTTCAATGCCCGGGACATGTTCCAGGCCCAGGAGGGTGCGGAAACGGCACCCAATGTCAGTTTTTAAAGGGGACGGGAGTTGAGAGCCATGCCGCTCCTGAAAAACAGGAGAGCCGGGGCAGCATCCCGCCTCCTTTTGGCCCTCTTGCTTTCGGCTGTCTTTGTCGTCCTGCTTTCAGCTTTCACAGTCCCCGCAAATCCGGGTGAGGATTTCGCCTACGATGCGACGGGGACCTTGTCTGAGAGCACCCGGCGGACCATCCGCGAGGTCAACGGGCAGATCCGGTCCACCGGTGCCCAGGTTGTCCTTTGCATGATCCCCAGTCTGGGGGAAGACGATATTGAATCGGCCGCCCTATCGGTTTTCAGAAGCTGGGG
>DUUZ01000031.1 GCA_012841255.1 Clostridiaceae bacterium | reverse complement strand
TCCTGGGCATAGGGAAGAACAAACGAGCTGATGGCAAAACCCGAACTGCAAATAATGGTCAAGGCCTTGTCTTTGTCGGAAGATTTGCGGGAGATGAACCAGCCGCCGGCCATCATCAGAAGGTTGGATACGATGCCCAGGAGGACAAGCAGCATCATGGAGGCGTCAAAGACAAAGTCCGAAAGGCTGGAGATCATGGCCGCGGGCATGGTCAGGCTCATGACCAGGAGCGGGAGTACCTTCAGTTCCGCCTGGCCCAGGATCTTCAGATTTCTCAGCAGGACGCCGATCATAACAAAAGTTAAAAGTGCAAGTGCCTTGACGAATAATTCTGTCATTGCTTGTCTCTCCCCCCGGCCCCTTGGGCCGGCCTGATTCAGTGTAGCCTATCCCAGGACATTTGGTAAGACGGCAGCCCCGGCACCAAGGCCTGGCTTCCCCATCCGTCCTTCACTTTCCGGGCTTTCCCGGATCTGTTAAAATGAGACAGTCTGTGGAGACGGTAGAAAGGTCATTATGCCTCGAAGAATTACGAAACCGCTGATTATTCTGCTTGTCATTGTCATCCTGGTGGGGGCCGTCCTGGTCGGATTCGGCCTGGGCTACGGCTATGTCCGCGACCAGGATAAACGAATCGAATACCTGAGGGATCAGTTCGACGCCAAGGGCTTCTCCCCTTTCGACGAAGAAACACCGGGAGCCGTGGAGATCTACATCGAACAGCAGGCCAGCACCCGGGACATCGCCCGGATGCTCAAGAACAAGAAGCTGATCGGCAGCACCTTCGCCTTTGAATTCCTGTCCAAGTTCAACGGATTTGACGGACAGTATCAGTACGGAACCCACTATGTCCTGGAAGAGATGAGCTACGACGAACTCATGGTCGTCCTGACCAACAAGCCCCAGCCTGTCACCATCACCTTTATCGAGGGCATGACCTACCAGCAGATGAAGGAGAAGATGATTGATGCCGGCATGCGCTTCAGCCCGGATCTTCTGGACGCCATGGTCCGCCAGCCCTATCTTTTCGCCGACTATTCCTTCGTCCCCATGATCGAAGCCAAGGAGGACCGGGAATGGATGCTGCAAGGCTATCTGTGGCCCGACACCTACCAGTTCGACGTCAATGCGACTGAACAGCAGATCCTGCGCATGTTCCTCAACAATACGGAATACCACCTGCGGACCGGCGGCTACTATGACCAGGCTGAAAAGCTGGGAATGACCATGGATCAGGTCCTGACCCTGGCCTCCATCGTCCAGCAGGAAGGACCCATCAACGAGATGCCCCAGATCGCCAAGGTCTTCCAGAACCGGATTGAACGGGAGATGCCCCTGCAGTCCTGTGCCACGGTCAATTACCTGCGGTCGGAGGAGGGGCGTGAACCCCAGCTCTGGATCCTGAATGAGGACATCAACCGCTACCGGGACAACCACTACAACACCTATGTCCACGGCGGCCTGCCGCCCGGACCCATCAATTCACCGGGAACAGTCGCCATTGAGGGCGTCCTCTGGCCGGCCACGGAAAGAAGCTGGAGCGGAGCCAATGCCTATCTCTTTTTCTGTGCGACGGGTGAGGGAACCAACGATTTCTCCAAGACCCTGGAGGAACACGACCGCAAGGTCGCCATTTACAGTTCCCGTTAGGCTATAAAAAACAAGAAGGCGGCAAGAACTGCCGAAAGGACCCAGGCCAGGACCCTGTTGACGGGCCGGAAGAGCGGGTCCTTTATCTTTTCCCCTGCCGCTGGAAAACCTCTTTGACGGCTGGCCGCCGTGTTGATGATGGACATGGGAGCCAGAAGCAGAACCAGGAGGATCATGAAGACGGCCACCAGAAAAAGCCGGTTTTTGAAGCTGTCGATCAGGGGAATGCCGAAGATCAGGCGGCTGAGTCCGCTGTAAAGCGGGCGGGCCAGGAGCATGGACAAAGAGAAACCCGCGGTGTAAAGGGAAGAAGCCAGAAGGGAACCCGAAGCCAGGCGGACCCGGAAGGCCATGAAGGAGGCCGCAAAAAAGACCAGGCTGCCGGCCGGGTCAAGCGAGCTCAAAGCCGCAAGAAATACCAAGGGTACAAGCTTCATTGTTCCGCTTTCCGCCCTGGCATAGGCCGGAGCCATGA
>DUUZ01000030.1 GCA_012841255.1 Clostridiaceae bacterium | reverse complement strand
TGGCGTGCAGAACCCCGATAATATTGTCGACCGAGTCCTGGTAGACGGGGAAGCGGGTATATTTGGTGCTGTGCAGGAAGGCCATGGTCTCGGAAAGACCGGCCTCAAGCGGCAGGGCCTCAATCTCGGTCCGGTGGGTCATGATCTCGCCTGCGATCTTATCATCGAAATCAAAGAGATTGGCGATCAGTTCACGGTTGTCATCCTCTATCGCCCCCTTGGCATGGCCTGCCTCCAGCATCTGCAGAAATTCTTCTTCCGTCGGAGCCGGTTCGGGCGCCTTGACCTCCTCGAGCCGGAACAGCCGGATCAGGCCGCTTCCGATGTAAAAAACAAGGCGGTCGGCAAGACGGGCAGGCAGGAGGATCAGAAGCATGAGGAACCAGGTGTTCCGGGCCAGGCGCCCGGCCTTTTTGCCCGATACCCGTCCGGGCAGATCCAGACCCAAAAGAAAGAGCAGGAGGAGCAGCACCAGGATAATCCCTGCCTGAAGCCAGGCGCCGGATCCCCCCGAAAGCCCCATGGCGGACGTCAGGACAGGGGCCGTGACACAGGCTCCGAAAAGCAGATAGACAGAGGCTGCAAGCCCTCTTGCCATATTTATTTCGCGCAGAAACCGTTCCGGATCCTCCAGCCTTCTGGCCAGGGAGGCTTGCGTCCGGTTCTTGTCAATACCCTTCTGGGAGGCGTCCTCCGCCTCCAGAAAGAGGGCGGATTTCCCGAATGCCGAAATCAGGGCCAGGCCGGCAAGAAAGAAAAGGGATAGAGCGACCGCACCGCCTGCCGGCAGACCGGCAGCAAAGCCTGTTTGCAGTATGGCGGTCATAGGGCTGGTCATAAAAAAACACTCCTCCTTGTGCCGGCCAGTAAAGAAGAAAGGATCAGTCGCCGACCGGCTGATCCTTTTTTACAGGCAGCCGGCGAAAGACCGGCTGCCTTCAAAAATGTATTATTCTTCGGCCTGGGCCTGGGCAACAATCTTGTCCGCGATATTCTGCGGAACCTGCTCATAGCGGACAAACTCAACGGTAAACCAGCCGCGCCCCTGAGTCATGGACTTCAGGTCGGTCGCATACTTGGCGATCTCGTCGCGGGGGGCTTCCGCCTCCACGATCTGGTGGCCGGGGATGGTATCGGGGTGAATCCCGTGGATTCTGCCCCGGCGCTTGTTCATATCCCCCATGATGTCACCCAGGTAGTCATCCGGGATATGGACCATCAGCTTGTCGATGGGCTCCAGGAGTACGGGGTCCGCCTGGGGAAGACCGGCTCTGTAGGCCAGCCGGGCGGCCAGCTTGAAGGACAGCTCATTGGAGTCCACGTCGTGGTAGGAGCCGTCGACCAGGGTGGCTTTCAGGTGAACGACCGGGTAACCGGCCAGAACACCCTCGACGATGGCTTCCTGCAGGCCCTTTTCAACAGCCGGGAAATAGTTCTTGGGAACCGAGCCGCCGAAGACCTCTTCGGCAAATTCCATACCTTCTTCAGTGCCGGGTTCAAAGACAATCCAGACATCGCCGAATTGGCCGTGACCGCCAGTCTGCTTCTTGTGGCGTCCCTGAACCTTGACCTTCTTGCGGATGGTTTCGCGGTAGGCCACACGGGGTTCGCTCAGCTTGGCTTCGACGCCGAACTTGGATTTCAGTCGGGCGGCAATGACGTCCAGCTGGACCTCACCCAGGCCCGACAGGCGGAACTGGCGGGTTTCAGGATCGTTGACGATGTCAAAGGTCACATCCTCGTCCTTCAGCCTGACCAGGCCCTGCATGATTTTTTCCTCTTCGCCCTTGTTGACGGGGGAGATTGCCAGGGTCAGGCAGGGAACCGGGAGTTCCGGAGCTTCAATTCTCAAGGGGG
>DUUZ01000005.1 GCA_012841255.1 Clostridiaceae bacterium | reverse complement strand
TTATGTTTATCCCCTGGCCCTTCGGTTTTCTGGCCGTCACCCTCAACCCCGATCAGACCGCGGTTGAGGCCATCGATTTTTTCAGGGAAAAAGGGGAGGACCTTTGCTTACCGGTCCTGCAGGCCGCTTACTACCAGGGCTATATCGACCACGAGGGGAAGCTGGTCCAGCCGGAGGCCAAAGAGGAGGACAGTCCCCTGGCAGCCAGGGTCCGGGAAGAGCTTGCCGCCTACCTGGAGGGCGGCCATGAGATTTCCCTGCCCTACCGTTTCCCCGAGGGCACTCCCTTTCAAAAGAAAGTCTGGGAAGAAACCCTCAAAATCCCCTACGGTACCGTCAAAACCTACCAGGATATTGCAAGGGCCCTGGAGCCGGACCCGGAAAAGGGAGGCCGCCTGGCACGGGCCGTGGGCGGTGCCTTGGGTGCCAACCCCCTGCCCATCATCATCCCCTGCCACCGGGTCATCGGGGCCAACCGGGACCTGACCGGCTTCGGCGGCGGCGTCGATATCAAGGACTATTTGTTGCGGATTGAAATGTGGCAGCCTGCAAGCGACTGAATCGATAACTGGCTGATCGGTGCATCTTTCCGGTAATGAGTCTTGATCTAGCGTTCATTCTTCTTTTCGCTGTCCGGGTGACCTTGTTATTGATCTGACAGAAGCGCAAAAGGTCCTATGCTTGGCGGCGTCGCACAACCGTGCTGCAATAGGCCGAAGGGAGTTGACTATGAGTACTACCATCAGTATACGGACCAAGGCCCGTGAAAAAGAAATTATTAAACTGTATGCAGACTTCTACGGCCAGAGTGTCAGCGATTTTGTACGTTCGGCTGTTATGGAGAAGATCGAAGGCTTGATGGATCTTGCCGATCTTGAAGACTATGAAAACAGACTCCGGCAGAGTAAGACGCAATACAGCACAAGCGAAGAAGTACTGGATCGTTTGGGCATCGAATGAGATTATCTGTTTCATGGAGAAGCACTAAAAGGAAATCTAAAATAGTCATGATCAGGACTCAGAGAGCAAAGGTGCTTCTCATGGGATCGTAGAAAGCTTAGGGAGGGGCGGAGGACTTCTATTGTCAGGTTACCTTGTCATTTATCTCATTTATCTTCATTTATCTTTGCCGGCTGAATCTGAAATTCTTCCTTGACATCACCCCCTCTGCTTGCTAAACTCAATTGGATGTTTTGGGACCGTTTACGGTGGAATTAGCTCAGTTGGTTAGAGTGCCAGGTTGTGGCCCTGGAGGTCACGAGTTCGATTCTCGTATTCCACCCCACACTCCCAAAACGAAAATGGGGTGTAGCCAAGCGGTAAGGCACGGGACTTTGACTCCCGCATTCGCAGGTTCAAATCCTGCCATCCCAGCCAAATGATCCACTAGCTCAGCCGGTAGAGCATCTGACTTTTAATCAGGGGGCCTGGGGTTCGAATCCCCAGTGGATCACCACGGGAGCCTTGAGATCTTTTGGGTCTCGAGGCTCCGTTGTTTAAGGAGCATCAAATGACTTACCAGCCCTTCCGTTTTGAATTGCCTTTGACCGGTGACCGCCTGTCTCTTGTACCCTTTGAACTTTCCGACCTGGAGCGTCTGGCAGCCTTTTTTGCCGAGCCCGGAAATCTTTACTATTACCTGCCTGATACGCTGCTGCCCCGAAACCGGACGCAGCTGCTTGCCATGATGGAGGACTGGAATGACGGCAAGGAGAACTTTGTCTTCACCTGCCGTTACCAGGACCGGCCCATCGGTCTTCTGACCGTGTCCGACCTGGACCCTGTCGCGGGCAAGGCGGAGCTGGGCATCATGCTGGCAGGGGAGGAGAGCCGGGGCAAAGGCCTGGCCTTTGAGGCCATGGAACTGATCCTGGCCTATGCCTTCGGGGAGCTTCGCCTCCACCGTCTCTATGCCCGGGTGGCCCCGGGAAAT
>DUUZ01000273.1 GCA_012841255.1 Clostridiaceae bacterium | reverse complement strand
TCGTGGCCATCACCGGCCCCAACGGCAGCGGCAAGTCCACCCTGGCCAAGCTGATCATGGGGATCGAGAAGCCGACATCCGGGCGCATTCTTTTCAAGGGGGAGGATGTCACCTCCCTTTCTGTTTCAGAACGGGCCAAAAAGGGCATGAGTTTTGCCTTCCAGCAGCCGGTGAAATTCAAGGGTCTGAATGTCATCGACCTGGTTTCGCTGGCCGCGGGACACGACCTGGACCGGGATGCTGCCTGCGAATACCTGTCCGAGGTGGGGCTCTGCGCCATGGACTATGTGGGCCGGGGCCTGGACTCCAGTTTGTCGGGCGGGGAGCTGAAGCGGATTGAAATCGCCATGATGTTGGCCCGCGGAACGGAATTCACCATCCTGGACGAACCCGAGGCCGGGATCGACCTTTGGAGTTTCCAGAATCTGATCGGGGTCTTCCGCAAACTGCGGGAGGAAACCCGGGGCACCATCCTCATCATCTCCCACCAGGAGCGGATCCTGGACATTGTGGACCGGATCATCGTTCTGGAGGAAGGGCAGATTGACCGGATGGGGACCCGGGACCAGATCCTGCCGGGTCTTCTCCTGGAGACCGATGACTGCCGCACGGCCTGCAGCCATTTTGCAGTCTAGGAGGAGGACGCCATGGATAAGAAAAAAGATCTGATCAAAGATAAAATTTACAGCAATCTGTTAAAAGAGGTAGCGGGACTCTACGAGATGCCCATGGGCGCCTTCAATATCCGGGCCGACGGGGAGGGGGTTGAAAGGCAGACCACCGCCAACATCGACATCGTGACCAAGACCGACCAGCCCGGCATCGATATCCGGGTCAAACCGGGGACGCAAAATGAGAGCATCCATATCCCGGTGGTCATCGGACGGACGGGACTGTCGGATCTGGTCTACAACGACTTTTACATCGGGGAGGGGGCGGACGTCACCATCGTGGCCGGCTGTGCCATCCACAATCCCGGCAATGAGGACAGTGAACACGACGGGATCCACCGCTTCTTCGTCGGTGAGAATGCCCGGGTCCGCTATGTGGAAAAGCATTACGGCGAGGGCGGGGGAGAGGGGAAGAATATCCTGAACCCCACAACTGTTATTGAACTGGCCCGTGGCAGCACCATGGAGATGGACAGTGTCCAGATCCAGGGGGTCTACTCCACCCGGCGGGATACCCGGGCGGTGGTGGGCGACGGGGCCACCCTGATCATCACGGAGAAGATCATGACCAGCGGGGACCAGGAGGCCGAGACCATCTTCGACGTCAAACTGGACGGGGAGGATTCCCGGACCCACGTCGTCTCACGGGCAGTCGTCAAGGACGATTCCGTCCAGACCTTCATCTCCAGGATCGAGGGCAACAACAAGAGCCGGGGCCATTCCGAGTGCGACGCCATCCTCATGGGCAACGGACGGGCCATCGCCATCCCCGAGGTCACCGCCAACCATCTGGATGCGGAATTGATTCACGAGGCCGTCATCGGCAAGATTGCAGGGGAACAGCTGACCAAGCTCATGACCCTGGGTCTCAGCGAAGAAGAGGCCGAAGCCCAGATCATCAGCGGTTTTATGAAGTAGGGATCAGACGACGGAGTACTCGTGGAAGAGCTCTCCGCGTTCAAATCTTCCCATGTCCAGGTCGGACACATCGATGGTCAAGGGTTCGCCCAGGATCATTTCCGTGATCAATTGGGCCGTGGCCGGCGCCAGCATGAAGCCGTGGCCGCTGAAGCCGCAGGCCAGGTAGAGGCCCTCGACGCCCGGCACAGTCCCGTAAATGGGCTGGGCGTCTTCCGTGTTGCAGTAGTGGCCTGACCACTGGCGCAGTACATTGGCCGTCCGCAGATAGGGGAGAAGGGTCCCGCAGGTCCGGGTCATGTCCTCCAGGAATTTCCAGCCGGAAGTGATGCGCAGATCCATGGGTTCCGTGGGGTCGCTTTGCCCCATGATGATGGAGCCGTGGGGAACCTGCTGGATGTAGATGTTGTAGGAAAAACCCATGACCATGGGGCCCAGGACGGGTTCCAGGGGCTCTGTCACCAGGATCTGGTGGC
>DUUZ01000272.1 GCA_012841255.1 Clostridiaceae bacterium | reverse complement strand
CTGGCTGAACTGGAAAGCCGGGTCCTGACCCTTCTGGATGAGGAACTGACCTCCCGGGGTATCCTGCTTTAAGAATCAGACATTAAAACGGAAGATAATATAGTCGCCGTCCCGGACAATGTAGGTCTTGCCCTCGGACCGGACCTGGCCCTTTTCACGTGCCGCCGCAAAAGATCCGAACTCCACCAGATCCATGACTGAAATCACCTCGGCCCGGATGAAGCCGCGCTCAAAATCCGTATGGATGGCACCGGCCGCCTTGGGGGCCGGGGAGCCCGCCCGGATGGTCCAGGCATGGGCTTCCTTTTCATTTCCTGTAAAAAAGGAGATCAGCCCCAGGAGCCGGTAGGCCTCCCGGATGATCCGGTCCAGGCCGCTTTCCGGATAGCCCATTTCCTCCCGGAAGGAATCCCGTTCTTCCGGCGCCAGCTCGTTAATTTCGGCCTCGATGTCCGCCATGACCGGCAGGACTTCAAGTTTTTCAGCCGCAAAATAGTCCGCCAGGGCCAGAAAATGCGGGTCTTCTTCCAGGTCCATGCCCTCCTTGACATTGGCTACGACCAGGATGGGCTTGGAGGAAAGCAGGTGGACCTTCTGGAGGTAGTTGGGGTCCATGGAATCGCTTTCAAAGGAGCGGGCCGGGAGCCCCGCGTTCAGGTGCTCCAGGATCTGATCCAAGAGGGCCAGTTCCGCCAGAAGCTCAGGTTCATTGCTCTTGGCCATCTTGGCCACCTTGGCCCGCCTCTTGTCCAGGTGGGCGATATCGGCCAGGATCAGCTCCACCTCCACCGTCTTGAAGTCCTCGACCGGATCCACCTTGGCGGATACATGGACGATATTGTCATCTTCGAAACAGCGGACGACATGGAGGATGGCATCCACCTCCCGGATATGGGAAAGGAACTGGTTGCCCAGGCCCTCGCCATGGCTGGCCCCCCGGACCAGGCCGGCGATATCCACGAACTCGACCGTAGCCGGGATGATCTTTGTAGTCTTGACCGTCCGGGCAAGCGCAAGAAGCCGTTCATCGGGGACGGGGACCACCCCCACATTGGGGTTGATTGTGGCAAAGGCGTAGTTGGCCACCAGGGCACCCGCCCCGGTCAGCGCATTGAAGAGTGTGCTCTTCCCGACATTGGGAAGACCGACGATTCCGATTTTCATCTGTTGGTCACCTGATTTCTAATAAAGCAATGACATGATAACACCAAAAAGAGACGGCGGACACCGGCAGGAAGAGGCGGTATCAGGCAGAACGAAAGAGGGGGACGCCCGGGATAATTAGTTGAACAGGAGGGCTTTATGGACAAACTTAAAACAGCGGCGGCCTTTGCCCGGTCGGCCTCCCGCCTCCGCATGACGCACGCGGACCGGATCGTCCTCCTAAAGCAGGCAGACGGACTTTCTAATCTTGTTCATTATCTGGAATCGGAAAAGAAGGAGGCCCGTCCCCGGGAGAGTATTCTCTATCATCATCTGAAGGCCGAGCTTGGGATCCTAAAAGATCTATTCTTTCCGACCTCTTTCCGGGTCCTTGAATACCGGGATGAGGCCTTCCCGCAAAGACTGCGGGAGATCAGCCGGCCGCCCTCACTTCTGTTTATATCCGGGGATGGTGAAGATCTTTTGAACCGGGATTTTGTCGTCGGTCTGGTGGGCTCCCGAAAGCCCACTGATTACGGCCGGGAGGTCACCTGCAAACTGGCCCGGGAACTGGCTGTCCGAAAGATCCCGGTCCTGTCAGGAGGGGCCCGGGGGATCGACGGCATCGCCCATCAGTCCGTCCTTGCAGCGGGAGGACGGACGGCGGCGGTCCTGGGCAGCGGCCTGGACCGCATTTATCCGCCCGAGCACCAGAGGCTCTTTTCTGATATCGAAAAAGAAGGCCTGCTTATTACGGAATATCCGCCCGGGACACCGCCCCGGCCCGGGCATTTCCCGGCCCGCAACCGGATCCTGGCCGGCCTTTGTGACGCCCTGATCGTCACGGAAGCCTCCGAAGGGAGCGGAACCCTTATTACCGCAGGCTTCGCCGCCGATTACGGCCGGGAGGTCCTGGCCGTTCCCGGATCCATCCTGACCGGTAGCAGCCGGTCCTGCCACACCCTGATCCGGGAGGGGGCGGCCCTGATTGAAAGCGTATCCGACATTCCGGGGATGGAGGAAAAGAAGTGCCTGCTTTGACAGATCAGGAATACTTGAGTATAAATGGTAGGAATTCAGCCAAAGGATAATCTGTCATGACAAAAACGATGGTGGTCGTTGAATCACCGGCCAAAGCCAAAACAATTGCACGCTATCTGGGCAAGGATTACGACGTCCGGGCCTCAGTCGGCCATATCCGTGACCTGCCGGCCGGAACCATAGGTGTGGATGTTGAAAAAGATTTCCGCCCCATGTACCTGACCATGCCCGGCAAGGAGAAAATTGTCCGGGAGCTGAAGGGCGCCGCCCAGAAGGCGGACCGCATCCTGCTTGCAACGGACCCGGACCGGGAGGGGGAGGCCATTGCCTGGCATCTGGCCCATCTTTTGAAAATTGATGCTGAAAGCCCCTGCCGGATTGTTTTCAATGAGATTACCGGCAAGGCCGTGGGCAAGGCTGTGGAAGAACCGCGGTCCATTGACCTGGATCTGGTCAATGCCCAGCAGTCCAGGCGCATCCTGGACCGGCTGGTGGGTTATGAACTGAGCCCCTTCCTCTGGCAGAAGATTCGCAAGGGCCTGTCGGCCGGACGGGTCCAGTCGGTGGCCACCCGCCTGATCGTACTTCGTGAGCGGGAGATTGACGCCTTTATTCCGGAAGAATACTGGAAACTCCGGGCCTTTCTGGCACTGGACGGCAAGGAAGCTCCCTTCTCATCCCTTTTCACGGGGAAAATGAAGAGCGGCCGGGTCTCGCGGATTCCCATCCACTCCAAGGAGGAGCTGGATGTTCTCTTAAAGGACCTGGAAGGCCGGGACTACCAGGTGGAGGATGTCAAGAAGGGGGCCCGCAAACGGCGGCCCTACGCCCCCTTTACTACCAGTACCCTGCAGCAGAGCGCTTCCCGGGCCATGGGCTTTACCTCCAGGCGGACCATGATGGCCGCCCAGAACCTCTATGAAGGGGTGACCCTGGGGGATCTGGGGCAGACTTCACTTGTGACTTACATCCGGACCGACTCTGTCCGGGTTTCCCAGGAGGCTGTGGATACCGCCCGGGATTTAATCCTTTCAACCTATGGGGAGGCCTATCTGCCTGCCAAGCGGCCCTTTTATAAGAATAAGAGCAAGGCCCAGGATGCCCATGAGGCCATCCGCCCCTCCCATTTCGATCTGCCGCCCTCCCGGGTCCGGGGGCAGCTGACATCCGACCAGTACCGGATCTACGAGATGATCTGGAACCGCTTCATGGCTTCCCAGATGGAGGCCGCGGTCTACGACAAGCAGACTGTGGATATCCTGGCCGGGGATTATCTCTTCCGGGCCCAGGGGGAAAACCTGGTCTTTCCGGGCTGGCTGACCCTTTACGGCGTGCAGGAAACCGAAAAGGAAAACGCTGAGAAAGAAGTTAAAAAAGAAGACGACGAAGAACCGGATCTGGTTGAAATCCCCAGCCTCAAGGCCGGGGACATCCTGGAACTTCGCCGGCTGGAGCCGGAACAGAAGTTCACCCAGCCGCCGCCCCGTTATACGGAGGCCTCCCTGATCAAGGAGATGGAGGAACTGGGAATCGGCCGCCCCTCCACTTACGCACCCACTATTTCAACCCTCTTTGACCGCCTTTACGTGGAGCGGGAGGGGAGACTCCTGAAACCCACGGAACTGGGCGGACAGGTGACGGGCATGCTGGAGGAGTATTTCCGCAACATCGTGGACACGGACTTCACGGCCGACATGGAGAATGAACTGGACGAAGTCGAAGCCGGGAAACGCGACTGGGTCGATGTCCTCCGCGCCTTTTACACCCCCTTCCACAAGGATGTGGAAAAGGCCATGAAGGAGGCCGAGAAGATCGTCATCGAGGACGTTCCCACCGGCCGGACCTGCCCCGAGTGCAAAATAGGGGACCTGGTCATCCGCGAGGGCCGCTACGGCAAATTCATCGCCTGCTCCCGCTACCCCGACTGCAAATACACCGAAACCATCTCGGAGGAGACCAAATCCCACTGTCCCAAGTGCGGATCCCCGGTCCGCTCCCGTAAGATCCGGCGGGGCAGCCTCCTCTATTACTGCGACAAGAGCAAGGATCCCGACTGTGACTTTGCCAGTTTCGACCTGCCCATCGACGGAAAGAACTGCGACACCTGCGGCAGCTACATGGTCCAGAAGCGCTTCCGGGGCCGGACTTATGAACGCTGTTCCAACAAGGATTGCCTGACCAACAAGAAAACCACCAAGTCCAAGAAGAAAGAAGACTGATTTCATTTCATGAACTATCCTCAAAAGGAAGGCATCGTCATCATCGGGGCGGGGCTGGCAGGCTCCGAGGCCGCCTTGACGGCCGCCCGCCT
>DUUZ01000271.1 GCA_012841255.1 Clostridiaceae bacterium | reverse complement strand
CTTCCGCCGCTACGGCTGCCGCCTGCAGGCCGGGGGGGATGACCAGTGGTCCAACATCATCGCAGGATCCGAACTCATCCGCAGGAAGGACCGGGAGGCGGCCTACGGCCTGACCTTCAAGCTCCTGGAAACCTCGGACGGCCAGAAGATGGGCAAGACCGCCAAGGGTGCCCTGTGGCTGGATGAAAACAAATGTTCGGTCTACGATTTCTACCAGTACTGGAGAAATGTAGCGGACGCCGACGTTACCAAATGTATGCGGATGCTGACCTTTATCGGCATGGATGAAATACGGGCCTACGACAAGCTGGAAGGCGCGGCCATGAACGAAGCCAAGATCCGTCTGGCCTATGAAGTGACGGCCCTGGTCCACGGCCACGACAAGGCGAAAAAGGCTGAAGAAGCGGCCCGCGCCCTCTTTGCAGGCGGCGGTGACGACGCCTCGGTGCCTTGGGAAACCGTATCCAGGGCAGAGCTTGGGTCAAGCTTCATCGATGTCCTGACCGGCCACGGTCTGACCAAATCCAAGGGCGAGGCCAGAAGGCTGATCGAACAGGGCGGCCTCTATGTCAATGACAGCCCGGTCGCAGAATTATTCGCCAGTCTGGAAGAAGACCTCTTCACAGACGGCCAGGTCCTCCTGCGACTGGGCAAGAAACGCTATGTCAAATTGGTTCTGGAGGACTAAAGTCCGGCCGGATAGATAAAAGAGATGACGGTCCCCTCTTCCAGGGACAGGAAAACCTGATCAGGATAACTGCCCAGGGCCCGGTTGCCAATTCCAAGCGACCGGCCCCGGGGCAGTTTTTTATTGTTCAGCTCCCACTTCAGTCCCCGGACAGTCAGGCCCCGCACCTGGTCATCCATAGCCAGGACGGAAAACTGAAAGTCACGGTTTTGATCAAGTTTTTTTGCCTTCCGGAAAAGCTCGGAAGAATACAAGGCCGGGGAACTGAAGGGTCCTGCAATGATCCGGGCCAGACTGGTCCCGTCCGTCAGGTAGATCTCCCCTCCCCTAAGGGCCAGAAGTCGGGCCAGGGCCAGATTAGCCAGGCTGTGGTCGGGGCGGATGCCCCAGGGATTCAAAAAAACAAAAGTAAGAGCTGAAAGATCGGAAGCTTCCATGAAGGCGGTATAGAGGGCCTGGGGGTCCTCCTCCCTGACCGGGATCCCCAAAAGCCGGGTCACAGCCAATGCTGCCGCCAGTTCCCCGTCCGTGTAGTCCTTGTCGGGGGAAAAACTGACAATCCGGGTCTTTTCCGGCAGGGTCCCGCGGTCTTGGTCCGGCAGGGAATCCAGATCCCCTGCCAGAATATCCGGGGCATAACCCCGGTCGAGCAGGGCCCGGGCGCCGTCATCAGCGGCGACCAGCAGACCTGAATGCTTCATAATGAGACTCGTGAAATGGTCGGATGGACCCTCCGATCCGGCCAGGGCGATCAGGGCATCATAATGGAGGGGGGGCATGGTTACAGCTGAAGACGGGCCTGACGGATCAGGCGGCGGAGCTCCCGGGCGGCATCTTTGGGAGATGGACTCCCGAAGATGGCAGATCCGGCCACCAGCATGTCGGCTCCGGCACGGACCAGATCCTGTGCATTTTCCGGATCCACGCCGCCATCCACCTGAAGGCGGACGGGATAGCCGGAAGCCTCGATCATCCGGCGGGCCTCCCGGATCTTATCCATGACCTGGGGGATGAAGGACTGGCCACCGAAGCCGGGGTTGACCGACATGAGAAGGATCATGTCCAGGTCGGGCAAGAGCCATTTGACGGATTCCAAAGGAGTTCCGGGATTGAGTGAAAGTCCGGCAAAGCAGCCCAGTTCACGAATCCTGGCCAGGGTTCTCTGAGCGTGACGGACCGCCTCCACATGAACGACTAAAGTGGTGGCGCCCGCCTCTGCATAGAGGTTCAGGAGCTCATCCGGATTGGTCACCATGAGGTGGACATCCAGGGGCTTGTCCGTGTGTTTTGCAAGGGCCCGGATGACCGGGGGGCCGAAGGTCAGGTTGGGGACATAGTGGCCGTCCATGACGTCGCAGTGCACCATGTCCAGCTGTCCTTCCAGCCCTCTGACCGAGGCGGCAAGGTCCGCCAGGTCGGAGGAGAGGATGGAGGGGCAAAGAAGAGGAGCTGAACGGTCCAGGAAGACCGCTCTTTTTTCTTCTTCCTGAGTCATGGAAAGCTTGACAGTCATGAGACCTCCTTATCCGCCCTAACCGTCTTCGTCAGTCGGTTCCGGCGTCGTCGTGGGCGGGTCTGTCGGCGCTGCGGTCGTCGGAGGCGTCGTCGTGGTCGTCGGGTTCCTGTACTCCTCAAGGTCAGCCGCTGAACCATAGGTCAGGGTCACCCCGTCGGAGGGGCGGAACTTGATTCCCGGCTTGGGCGATTGCTCCAGGATATAGATCCGGCCCCGATCAGCCGCATTTTGCGGATTCAGGGTCGTGGTCGACCCCGGCCACTTGACCATGGTGTAGTTACTGACCCGGATGGATTCAAGTTCGGTGATGGCCTGGGCGAAGGTGATGCCCCGGACCTCCAGCATGGTCACCTCTGCAGGCACCGTGGTCGGGTTCATGTAATCGTAGAGTTCCTCGGCCGTCCCCACGGTGATGGTCACCAGGGTCTGGGGCGGGATACGGGTCCCGGGATCGATGGACTGCTTGATGACGTATTTGTTGTTGTCGGGAACCTTGCCTCCGGAAATGGAGGTTTCCCCGCCCAGGCGCAGCGAATACTCATCCAGGCGGGCCACGGCCTGACTGTAAGGCAGGTTGACCAGCTTCGGCATGATGACATACTGGGGCCCGGTGCTGTAGAAGAGCTCAACTGTGGAACCCTTGGGCACCATCTCCCCGGCTGCAGGCTCGGTCCGGATGACAGTATCCTTGCTCACCGTGTCCGAGACCTCCGGCGTGAACTTAACCAGGAAGCCTTCGGTCCGCAGCTCGATATCTGCAATCTGGAAGGACTTGCCGGCCACCTCCGGCACAACGGCCGAATTCTGTCCCAAAGAGATAAAGAGGGTCAGCTTGGTGTCCTTGGGCTTGATTTTCAAGGTCCCGTCCGATTCCGGATCCTGGCGCAGGACAATGTCCTCGATGACGGTATCGCTCAGTTCATACTCGAAGTTGATCAGCATACCGGCCTCGTCCAGGATCTCCAGCTGGTTGGCGATGTCATTGATATTCTTGCCCTGGAAATTGGGCAGCGTAATTTCATTTTGATTGGGGTCCAGGCCGTTGTCGCTGGGCGCAAAGTGCTTGACCAGCCAGACAGTCAGCAAGGCCAGGAGGAGGACGGCTGCGGCTACCACGGTGACGGCGACCGCCGTATCCCGGTAGCGGGATGAACGCCTTTTGTTGAAGGTGCGTTCAATCTCCCGGATCCGCCCGTAGTTGGCTTCCCCGTTACCGACCCCGATGGCCGAGGTGGCATTGGTCTCCCACTGGGCCGCCGACTTGGGGATGACCCCGTAAACGCCGTTGGGGTCCACCATGAAGGCGTCCAGTTCGTCGACAAATTCCCGGGCGGACCGGTAGCGGCCCTCCGGATTCTTCTGTATGGACCGGAAGATGATGTTGTCCAGCGCGGGCGGCAAGGAAGGAATGATGGTGGAGGGTGCCGGCGGCACCTCCTGCAGGTGCTTGATGGCGACAGCCACCGAGGACTCCCCGTCAAAGGGCAGGCGGCCCGTCAGCATTTCATAGAAAACGATCCCCAAAGAGTAAAGGTCCGACCGGGCGGTCACCTTGCCGCCCCGGGCCTGTTCAGGGGAAAAGTAGTGGACCGAGCCCATGACGACCCCGCCTGTCAGGGTAATAGTATTGGTGCTGGAGGCCCGGGCAATCCCGAAGTCGGTCACCTTGGCCACCATATCCTTGGTGATCATGATGTTCTGAGGCTTGATGTCCCGGTGGATCACTTCCCGTCTGTGGGCGTGTTCCAGGGCCAGGCCGATCTGGATCAGGAGCGGGGTTGCCAGACGGTAGTCAATGGGTCCGTTTCTCCTGATGATATCCTTCAGGGTCGTGCCTTCAACATATTCCTGGACAATATAACGGACCCCCTCGGAGGAGCCGTAGTCCAGCACTTTCACAATGTTGGGATGGTCAAGACTTGCCGCCGCCCTGGCTTCCGTCGCAAAACGGCGTACAAATTCAGGGTCGTCGGCCAGATCATCGTGCATGACCTTGACCGCCACCTCAAGACCGGTATTACGGTCCTGCGCCAGGTATACGGTCGCCATTCCTCCCTGCCCCAGGGTCCGGATCACGCGGTATCGGTCCGCGATCATGGTCCCGGCGGCAAATGATTGTGACGAAATCATTCAAACCTCCTGTCAGGCGAAGATGACAACAGCTGTGACGTTGTCAGGCGCCCCCGCCTGTAGCGTT
>DUUZ01000270.1 GCA_012841255.1 Clostridiaceae bacterium | reverse complement strand
CAGAATATCAAGTCCGCCCGCCGTCAGGTGGAACGGGGCGGAGACCTGGTCTGGGATATGCTGGACGAAGTGATCAAGGATCACCCGGTCCTTTTGAACCGGGCACCGACCTTGCACCGTCTGGGCATCCAGGCCTTCGAACCTGTGCTTGTCGAAGGACGTGCCATCCAGCTTCACCCGCTGGTCTGTACGGCTTTCAACGCCGACTTTGACGGCGACCAGATGCCGGTACACGTTCCCCTGTCAGCGGAAGCACAGGCAGAAGCCCGCTTCCTCATGCTGTCTTCCAACAACCTCCTGAAACCCCAGGACGGAAAACCCGTCACGGTTCCGACTCAGGACATTGTGCTGGGCTGCTACTACCTGACCAACGAGAAACCCAACCCCAATGAAGCCGAGGATGCTCCCATCCGGGTCTTTGCCAGTGTCAACGAGGCCATGATGGCCTACGACAGCAAGCAGATCACCCTGGGGCAGAGAATCCGGGTCAGACGGGAAGTCGAGCGGGACGGCAAGCTTTACCGGGGCATCGTTGAATCGACCCTGGGACGCTTCGTCTTCAACGACACCATTCCCCAGAATCTGGGCTTTGTGGAGCGGGGAGATGACGATGCGAGCCAGGTCGCCCTGGAGTGCGATTTCGTGGTCGGCAAGAAAGAGCTGGCCCGGGTGATTGAACGTTCCATCCATTCCTGCGGCATCACCAAGACCGCAGAGGTTCTGGATGAAATCAAGGCTTTGGGCTATCACTACGCCACGGTCGGCGGCATTTCCATCGGTATCTTCGACATGATCGTGCCGGAAGTGAAGGAAACCCTGATCCGGGCCGCGGAAGAGCGGGTCGAACACATCAACCAGCAGTACCAGCTGGGTCTTTTGAACGAAGACGGCCGCTACCGGACCGTTGTCGGCATCTGGCGGACCACGACTGATGAAATTACCGAGGCCCTGAAGGAAAGACTGGGCAAGTACAATCCTATTTACATGATGTCGCTGTCCGGTGCCCGGGGCAACATCGACCAGATTAAGCAGCTGGCCGGCATGCGGGGGAACATGACTGACACCTCCGGCCGGACCATTGAGATCCCCATCAAGTCCAACCTGCGTGAAGGCATGAACGTTCTGGAATTCTTCATCTCCTCCCACGGAGCCAGAAAATCACTTTCGGATACGGCCCTGAAGACAGCCGACTCGGGTTACCTGACCCGCCGCCTGGTCGACATCTCCCAGGATGTCATCATCCGCAGCGAAGATTGCGGCACAGAGGACTTCATTGAAGTGTCCCCTGTTGTGGTCGGCGGAAAAACCAAGCGGGTGGTTGAACGTCTGGCCAACCGGATTGAAGGGCGTTACGCCGCAGGCGACATCGTCCATCCGGAGACCGGTGAACTCCTGGTGGCCAAGAATGAGATGATCAGCAATTCCACCGCATCCCTGATTGAGGAACTGGGTATGGCCCGCATCCCCATCAGGAGCAACCTGACCTGCCAGAGCGACAAGGGTGTCTGCGCCAAGTGCTATGGCCGCAACCTGGCGACCGGCGGTCCTGCCGTCATCGGCGAGGCGGTCGGTATCATGGCTGCCCAGTCCATCGGTGAGCCGGGAACCCAGCTGACCATGCGGACCTTCCATACCGGCGGTATCGCCTCGGGTGATGATATCACCCAGGGTCTGCCGCGTGTTGAGGAACTTTTTGAAGCCAGAAAGCCCAAGGGCCAGGCTGTGATCACGGAGCTGAGCGGGGTCGTCCGCGTGGAGGAGAGCGAAAAGCGCCGCCGCGAGGTGACGGTGACCGCCGAAGACGGCCGGTCCAAGACCCACAGCATCCCGATTTCAACCCCCCTCATTGTGGATACGGGCGACATTGTCGAGGAAGGTGATCTGATCACCGACGGCTCCGTCAACCCCCACGACATCATGAAGATCAAGGGGGCCCGCGGGGTTCAGAAGTACATCATTTCCGAGGTTCTCAAGGTCTACAAGAATAACGGCGTTGAGATCAACGATAAACATATTGAGATCATTGTCCGCCAGATGCTGCGCAAGTATAAGATCGATGATCCGGGAGAGACTCAGCTTCTGACCGGAAGTATCGTGGACATGGCCGAGTACAAAAAAGCCAATGAGGAAGCTCTGGAGAACGGGCTGGAACCGGCCAACGGCAAACAGGTT
>DUUZ01000269.1 GCA_012841255.1 Clostridiaceae bacterium | reverse complement strand
TCCGGCTCCATCCGACTGCGCGACCGGGAGATCACGGGAGACAGCATCCGGCAGCGGATTAGAGGAGGGATCTCCTACGTACCGGAGGACCGCCAGAGGACCGGCCTAGTCGTCGATATGAATCTGGCGGAGAATCTGGCCCTGAAGACCTATGGGAAAGCGCCCTTTTCCAAAAGACGGATTTTAAACAGGGAAGCCTTCAGGCAGCACGCCAGAGTATTAATTGAAGCCTACGATATCCGGAGCGGCTCAGGGGAGGAAACCCTGGTCCATTCCATGAGCGGGGGCAACCAGCAAAAGGCCATCGTTGCCCGGGAAATCGATCTGGAGAATCAGCTAATCATCTTTGTCCAGCCGACCCGAGGTCTGGATATTGCGGCCCGGGCCCATATCCACCGGCAGATCATGGAGGAGCGGGCCAGGGGCCATGCTATTTTACTGGTATCCCTGGAGCTGGATGAGGTCATGGAACTGGCCGATACCATTGCCGTCGTCTACAACGGCAGTTTGAGAAAAGTTGCGCCGTCCGAGGATCTGACCCTGGAAGAAGTCGGCCGGCTGATGCTGGGGGTGGGGGCATGACCGGACAAGAGAAGGAAAAGCGCAGCTTCAGGATTCCCTCCTCCCGCTTCCTGATCCCCCTGGGGAGCGTGGTCCTGACCTTCGCGGTCCTGATCCTGATCTTTGTCCTGATCGGGCGGAATCCATTCACGGCCATCTACAGTTTCTTTCAGGGTTCAGGCCTGGGACTGAAACCCTCCTATGTCAAAAGCAGCAATATGCTGACCGACTTTCTTTCCTATCTGGGAATTATGGCTCCCATGCTCCTGGGCTCCCTGGCCGTTGTCGTGGGACTTCGGGGCGGACTCTTCAATATCGGGGTGTCGGGGCAGATGCTCCTTTCCGGATTCTTGGGCACCATCCTGGTCGGCTATTCCACACTGCCGCCGGTCCTGGCCATGCCCCTCATCTTCCTGATCGGACTGGCTTCCGGGGCGGTCCTGGGCGGACTCATCGGCTGGCTGAAATACAGGTTCAACGTCCATGAAGTCGTGTCCAGCATCATGTTCAACTACATTGTCAGTTTCCTGACCGGTTATTTTATCAAGACAAAATATGTGGATCCCATTATTCGGTCATCCAAGCAGGTCCTGCCCAATGCCCGGCTGAATGTGACCCTGGTCACACAAGCCGGCTTGAAGTTGGTCATTCCCATCGGCTTCTTTATTGCACTGGCCATGGCATTCTTGATCCGCTTTTACCTGGACCGGACAGCGGGCGGCTTTGAAATTCGCATGGTGGGCTTCAACCGGGAGGGGGCCGCCTACGCCGGTCTTCCCATCCGCAGCGTCATGGTCAAGAGCATGGTCATCTCCGGGGCTCTGGCAGGTTTGGCCGGTGTGGTCTATTACATGGGCTATTACTCCACCATTGTTCCCAAAGATCTTCCGGCTCTGGGCTTTGATGCCATTGCCGTTGCCCTTTTGGGCAACCTGGGGCCCGTCAGCTGTATTTTCTCCTCGGCCCTCATCACCATCTTCCAGAAGGGGGCGGTCTACATGAGTTCCACGACCGGCGTGGTCCGGGAGATCGCATCGCTTGTGACGGGGGTGCTCCTCCTTTTCAGTTCGCTGGGAGTCTCCGTCCGGGAAAGGACCCACCACTATGATTGACCGGATTATCATCGACGGCCTGGCCTTTGCCCTCCCCCTCTTCGCCATGGCCATCGGGGGAATCTTCAGCGAGAAAAGCGGCATCACCATGCTGGCCCTTGAGGGGATCCAGGGTTTCGGTGCCTTCTGCGGCGCCCTGGTCTTTGCCTACCTTTCCCCCCTGGTCGCAGGCGGTCCCCGGGTCATTGTCTATCCCGTCATTCTCGCCGCCATGCTGGGCGGCATGCTCTTCTCCCTCCTTCACGCCTTCATGTCCATCCGCTTCCGGGTCAACCAGGTGGTCAGCGGCGTGGTGGTCAATATCCTGGCCATGTCCCTGACCATCTTCCTGACGGGCCTGGTCAATGAAGGGCTGACGGGCGAGGCCTCCAACAAGATCTGGCTGGGTGCGGCCCCCCGCTTCAATGTCCCGGGACTCAGTTCAATCCCCGTCCTGGGAGCCGTCTTCAGGGAAGTCTATATCTTTTCGCCCTTCATCATCGTCTTCGCCGTCATCTCTGTCGTCCTCCTTTACCGGACCCGCTTCGGTCTCCGGCTCCGGGCCTGCGGGGAGAATCCCCAAAGCGTGGAGGCTGCAGGTGTCAGCGTCAAACAGACCCGCTATATTGCCCTCATGCTCTGCGGGCTTCTGACCGGCCTGGGCGGCATGAATTTCGCCTACACCTTCTCTGCCAATTTCTCGCCCACCATCTACATGGGCTACGGCTACCTGGCCATCGCCGCCCTGATCTGCGGCAACTGGGATATTCGCAATACCTTCCTAACCTGCCTGATTTTCGGCTTTGCCCGGTCCGGCGGCTACCAGCTGATCTTGAAGCTGGGGATGTCAAGCGATCTGTCCGATCTCTTCCTCATGATCCCCTATGTCCTGACCTTGCTCCTGCTCCTTTTCTTCTCCCGGCACAATCATCCGCCCTCAGCCCTGGGCGCCGACTACGAGTACGACCGGAGGTAGAGCCGGAAAGCGGAAAGAAGAGCTGTCCCAATGTGGTATTCTTGAGTCCGGCCTTCCGGGATCCTTATTTTCCATGAAGTGCTGGACAAAACTCCCTGATCCTGTTATGATTCTTTCCGGTTGTCCGCAAAGCGGACAGCTTTTTGAGCAAAAATTACGAAAGGAGGTGTGTTGATGCCTACGTTCAACCAGTTGGTTAATAAGGGACGGAAGTCGAAAGAGAGCAAGACCAGTGTTCCGGCATTGGCGTCGGGCCTGAATACTTTGAGGCGCCGCGCGTCATACTACCCCTCACCGCAGAAACGCGGTGTGTGCACGGTGGTTAAAACGACAACGCCGAAAAAGCCGAACTCCGCGCTCCGTAAAGTCGCACGTGTCCGTCTTACGAATCAGCACGAGGTTTACGCGTACATTCCGGGAATCGGTCACAATCTTCAGGAACACAGTGTGGTCCTGATCCGTGGCGGCCGCGTCAGGGATCTGCCTGGCGTCCGCTATCACGTGATCCGCGGAACGCTGGATACAGCCGGTGTTTCGAATCGCCTGCAGAGCCGGTCCAAGTACGGTGCCAAACGCCCGAGAGCTGCGAAAACCAAGTAACGGCCAGCGGTTGGACAAAACATGCAACAAGAACACGCCTCGTTTTTACGGGCCTGTCGCTTGCGCATGACACGTGTCCATATCGTGAGTACCTGTGGTTTCGGATTCCCATAGAAGAATCCGCATAATCATGAAAGGAGGGAAGAACATTGCCAAGAAAAGGCCATATTCCCAGGAGAGAAGTTTTACCGGATCCCGTGTATCACGACATCCGGGTCGCAAAGTTAATCAATAATGTCATGCTGGACGGTAAGAAAGAGCTCGCTCAGACCATCGTCTATGACGCCTTTGACCTGATCGAACAGCGTGCAGGGCAGCCGCCTCTGGAGGTTTTCAATCAGGCCATGGAAAATGTCATGCCTGTGCTGGAAGTCAAGGCGCGCCGTGTCGGCGGATCCAACTATCAGGTTCCGGTCGAAGTACGCCCCGAAAGACGTCAGACACTGGCTCTGCGCTGGATCGTGAATGCTTCGCGTTCACGCAGTGAGCGGACCATGAAGGAACGTCTTGCAAACGAATTGCTGGATGCATCCAAGCAGGCCGGTGCCGCACACAGGCGCAAAGAGGAAATCCACCGCATGGCGGAAGCCAACCGCGCATTCGCCCACTACCGGTGGTAATTAGAAAATAACCAAGGAAATAGGAGAAGAACAGATGCCCCGAGAATTCTCACTTGAGAATACAAGAAATATCGGCATCATGGCCCATATCGACGCCGGCAAGACGACGACGACGGAACGGATCCTCTACTACACAGGCCGTATCCACCGCCTGGGCGAAACCCATGAGGGTGCCGCTACCATGGACTGGATGCCTGAAGAACAGGATCGCGGAATCACGATCACGTCGGCTGCGACAACGGCGACATGGAAGGGATGCCGGATCAATATCATTGATACGCCCGGACATGTCGATTTTACGGTTGAAGTCGAGCGGTCGCTCCGTGTTTTGGACGGAGCGGTCACGGTGCTGTGCGCCAAGGGCGGTGTCGAACCGCAGACGGAAACGGTATGGCGTCAGGCAGACTCCTACGGTGTCCCGCGGATTACCTACATCAACAAGATGGATATCACGGGAGCCGATTTTTTCCACGTTGTCAAAATGATGGAAGACCGGCTGGGAACCAATGCGGTTCCGATCCAGCTGCCGATCGGCAAGGAAGATACCTTCATCGGCATCATTGACCTGATGACCATGAAGGCTGAAGTCTATGAAGACGACGATCTTGGCAAGACCATTACGGAAGCCGAGATTCCGGACGATCTGCTGGATGCGGCGAAAGAGTGGCGGGCCAAAATGGTGGAAGCCATTTGCGAGACAGACGATGTCCTGACCGAGAAGTTCTTGGGCGATGAGGAAATCTCTGTGGAGGAGCTGCAAGCAGCCCTCAGACGCGCGACCATCGCTACGGAAATCACGCCAGTGACCTGCGGTTCCTCATACAAGAACAAGGGTGTCCAGATGCTTCTGGACGCCATGGTTGCCTACCTGCCTTCCCCGCTGGATATTCCGGCGGTTGTCGGCATTGATCCCAAGACCGGGGAAGAGGCCGTCCGCGAGGCGGACGATAACGCCCCCTTCTCGGCTCTTGCCTTCAAGGTGATGACCGACCCCTTTGTCGGGCAGCTTTGCTTCTTCCGTGTTTACAGCGGAACCCTGAAAGCCGGCAGCTATGTCCGCAACGCCACGAAAGACAAGCGGGAACGGATCGGCCGCATCCTTCTGATGCACGCCAACCACCGCTCGGACGCCAGCGAAGTGTACGCCGGCGATATCGCGGCCGCCGTCGGACTGAAGTCAACTTCAACAGGGGATACCCTGGCCACGGAACAGGCGCCCATCATCCTGGAGAGCATGGATTTCCCGGAACCCGTCATCTCGGTTGCCATCGAACCCAAATCCAAAGCCAGTCAGGAAAAACTGGAAGTTGCCCTGGCCAAACTGGCTGAAGAGGATCCGACCTTCCGGACCCGGGTCGACAGCGAAACCGGACAGATGATCGTGTCCGGCATGGGCGAGCTCCATCTTGCCATTATCGTGGACAGACTCTTCCGGGAGTTCAAGGTGGAGGCCAATGTGGGCCAGCCCCAGGTTGCCTATCGTGAAACCATCACCAAGGCTGCCAAGGGCGAAGGCCGCTTTGTCCGCCAGACCGGCGGGCACGGCCAGTACGGCCATGCGGTCATCGAGATCCAACCGCTCGAATCCGGCGAGGGCTTCATCTTTGAAGACAAGACGGTCGGCGGTGTGGTGCCCAAGGAATTCATCAAGCCCATCGAAGAGGGAATCCGCGATGCCATGAACAGCGGCGTCGTCGCCGGCTATCCGGTGGTTGACCTGAAGGCGACCCTGGTGGACGGTTCGGCTCACGATGTCGACTCATCCGAAATCGCTTTCCGCATTGCCGGTTCCATGGCCTTGCGGGATGCCTTGAATCGGGCGGGCTCCATCCTCATGGAGCCGGTCATGAAGGTTGACATTATCGTACCCAGTGATTATCTGGGCGACGTCCTGGCAGATATCAGCGCCAGGCGGGGCCAGATTCAGGGCATGGAAGCAACCCATAATGCACAGGTTGTCGACGCCTTCGTCTCCCTGTCGGAGATGTTCGGCTATGCGACGGCCCTGCGGTCAAGG
>DUUZ01000268.1 GCA_012841255.1 Clostridiaceae bacterium | reverse complement strand
GACGGGTGAATTTGTCATGACCGAGGACTCGGCCTACGCCACCTTCCTCTACGACAGCAGGATTGACAAAAGGGAGTGGAGCCCCGTCCTCTGCCGCATGCTCAAGGTGGACATGGCGCATCTGCCCCGGATCGTCCAGTCAACAGACAAGGTGGGCGGCCTGACTGGTGATGCTGCCCGGGAGCTGGGACTTCCTGAAGGCACTCCCGTCTTCGGGGGCGGGGGCGATGCAACCCTGATCGGGATCGGTTCGGGACTGACCGAAACCGGCGACACCCATATTTACTCCGGAACCTCCGGCTGGGTTTCCACTCTGGTCGACCGGCAGAGTGTGGACATCCAGGCCATGATGGCCGCCATCATCAGTGCCATCCCGGATAAATACAACTATTTTGCTGAAATGGAGACCGCCGGGAAATGCCTGGAATGGGTCAAGGATCATCTGGCCCTTGACGAGATCGGGATCTATCTGGAGAAAAAGGATATTGCCCAGTGCCGGGAGAGTGTCTATGCCAGCCTCTACGACTATATGACCGAGACCATCCGCCAGGTTCCTCCGGGGGCCGGGGGCGTCATCTTCACCCCCTGGCTCCACGGCAACCGCTGCCCCTTCGAAGACCCCAATGCAGCAGGCATCTTCTTCAACATCCGGCTGGAGACCGGCAAGACCGAACTGATCCGGGCCGTCCTGGAAGGAGTCTGCTACCACCTCCGCTGGATGCTGGAGCGCCAGGACAAGAAAATCCGGACCTCTTCCCGGATCCGTTTCGTAGGAGGAGGGGCCCTGTCCGATGTGACCTGCCAGATCCTGGCGGATATGACGGGGCGCTTGGTAGAGACCGTGGAAGAGCCGCAAAATGTCGGAGCCGTGGGTGCGGCCGCCGTCATGGCGGTGGGCCTGGGCCTGATCGGGGACTTTACGGAAGTCGGCCGCCTGATCCCTCCCAATCGCACCTTTACTCCGGATCCCCAAACCCGGCCCGCCTACGATAAGAATTTTGCGGTTTTTAAATCCATCTACCGCACCAATAAGAAGCTTTTCAAAGCCATGAATCAAATTTGATCTTCAGGAGGAAGACCCATTATGAAAACCAGTTACCGCTATGTAGACGCCAAAAAAGTGACAGCCCAGCTTGATGACTTGATCAAGAAGCCCATCCACGGCATCGGCAAGGAAGCCCTGGCCAGCTACGAAAAAAATTATTATGGGGAGAAATGCAAGGGTTCCCGGGCCATGGTGGATGAGGCCGTGTCGGTCATCCCCGGCGGCGTCCAGCATAACCTGGCTTTCAACCATCCCTTCCCGCTCGTCTTCACCAAGGCCGAGGGCAACCGGCTTTACGATGTGGACGGCAATGAATATTTCGACTTCCTGCAGGCCGGCGGACCGACGGTCCTGGGCAGCAACCCTCCTTACGTCCGGGAGAAGGTGGAAGAGCTGCTGGACACCTGCGGCCCTTCCACCGGTCTCTTCCACGAGTATGAATACAAGATGGCCGAGAAAATGGCAGAGCTTGTCCCCTCCGTGGACATGGTCCGCATGTTCGGTTCCGGGACCGAGGCCTGCATGGGGTCCATCCGGATTGCCCGTC
>DUUZ01000267.1 GCA_012841255.1 Clostridiaceae bacterium | reverse complement strand
GGACGGCCGAGGTCATGGCCCAGGTGACGGATCTGACCGGTGTCCTGGAAAAGACCCTGTCATTTGAGGACGCCTCCCGTTCACCCCTCTTTACTTTCATGGGGGAAGACCTGGATCAGCTCTACGACGACTCCCTCCTGGCATTGACCCTGAACGGGGAGATTGTCCGGGAACACGGTGCCATCCCCATTGTCTATTCGCCCCTGAACGGGACGGGGAACAGGCCGGTCCGCCGGATCCTGGAAAAACACGGCTTCACCCATGTAGAGGTGGTCCCGGAACAGGAATTGCCCGACGGCAATTTCCCCACGACCCCCACCCCCAATCCTGAACTCTCCGAGACCCTGACCCTGGCCATCGCCCAGGCAAAAAAGGCCGGCGCAGAGCTGGTCCTGGCCACCGATCCCGATGCCGACCGGACCGGAGTTGCCATCCTGGGCCGGGAGGGCGACTACATCCTCCTGTCGGGCAATGAGATCGGCCTCCTGCTCATGGACTATATCCTGGGGACCAAGGCGGAAAGGGGAGAGCTGCCCAAGCCCTCCTTCTGCGTCTCGACCGTTGTATCCTCCCGCCTGACCCGGGCCATCTCGGAGCATTACGGGACTGATCTTTACCTGTCGCTGACCGGATTCAAACATATCGCCGCTGAGATTTACAAGCACGGGGATCTGGGGGGCGCCGCCTTCCAGTTCGGCTATGAGGAGAGCTTCGGCTATCTTCTGGGGACCCGGGTCCGGGACAAGGACGCAGTGGTCACCTGCCTGCTCTTTGCCGAAATGGCCGCAGTCTCCGCCTCCCGGGGTGAAAGCCTGCAGGAGCGGCTGGAGGCCTTTTACGCCAAGTACGGCCAGGCGGCCGAAAATACAATTTCCATTGTCCGCGAGGGGAAAACCGGCCTTGAGAGAATTGCAGCCACCATGGCGGCACTCCGGGAGAAACCCTCTGAGGATTTCCAGGCCCTGGGCATCGAATCCCTGTCGGATTTCCAGCTGGGCCGCAAGACTACTCTGGCCACGGGCGAGACGGAAATTTTGGATTTCCCGAAGAGCAATGTCCTCCTTTACCAGCTGGAGGGCCTGGACTTCATGTGTGTCCGCCCCTCGGGCACCGAGCCCAAGATCAAGATCTACTTCGGCTGCTACGGGGAGGATCTGGAAGAGATTGAGAAGAGACAGAAGACCTATGAAGCCCTGGTCCTGGACCGGGTCAACCGCCTGCTTGGAGCCTAGAAGAAATAAGACCCTGATATGGCCTTTACACACTTACATTTACATACCGAGTACAGCCTCCTGGACGGAGCCAACCGGATCCGCCAGCTGCCCGGCCGCCTGAAGGAATTGGGGATGGACTCCTGTGCCATCACCGACCACGGGGTTCTTTACGGGGTCCTGGATTTCTACCGGACCATGAAGAAGAACAATATCCATCCCATCATCGGCTGTGAGGTCTATGTGGCCCCCCGGGGCCACAAGGAGAAAGAAGGAGCCCCGGACCGGGATCCCTTTCACCTGATTCTTCTGGCCGAAAACAATACCGGCTACAGCAATCTGGTCAAACTGGTCTCGGCCGGCTTTGTCGACGGCTTCTACTACCGGCCCCGGGTGGACCGGGAGCTTCTGGCCAGGCATTCAGAGGGCCTGATCGCCCTTTCGGCCTGCCTGTCGGGCGAAGTGCCCCGGGCTATCCTGGAAGGGGACCGGCAAAAGGCACTTGATGCAGCCCTTTTCCACCGGGATCTTTTCGGGCCCGATCACTATTTTCTGGAGATCCAGGCCAACGGCATGCCCGAGCAGGCCCAGGTCAATGCCGAACTTATCCGGATCAGCCGCGAGACGGGTATCCCGCTCGTAGCCACCAACGACTGCCACTACCTGAAACAGGAGGATGCCTTTGCCCATGAGGTCCTCCTTTGCATGCAGACAGGCAAGACCATGAACTCTCCCGACCGCATGCGGATGGATACGGATTATTTCTATGTCCGTTCCCCCGAGGAGATGGAGGAGGCCTTCCGGCATGTGCCTGAGGCACTTGACAACACGGAGAAGATCGCAGCCCGCTGTCAGGTGGAGCTGAATGAACTTCCCGTTTCCCTGCCCCATTTTGAGACGGCGCCCGGCGAGACTGCGAAGGACATGCTGAAAAGGCTCTGCCTGGAGGGCCTTGAAATCCGCCTGGCCCAGCGCAAGACGGACATTGACCGCCAGGCCTATCTGGAGCGGCTGGACTACGAGCTGTCGGTCATCAACAGCATGGGCTTTACCGACTACTACCTGATCGTCTGGGACTTCATCCGCTTTGCCCGGGAGGAGAACATCATTGTGGGTCCGGGCCGGGGGTCGGGTGCGGCTTCGCTGGCCGCCTACACGCTTTTTATCACGGATATCGATCCTTTGAAATACGATCTGCTCTTTGAGCGTTTCCTCAACAAGGAACGGGTCAGCATGCCTGACTTCGATATCGACTTCTGCTATGAGAGGCGGGGGGAGGTCATCGACTATGTGACCCGGAAATACGGGGATGACCATGTCTGTCAGGTCATCACCTTCGGAACCCTGGCCGCCCGGGCGGTGATCCGGGATGTGGCCCGGGCCCTGGATGTCTCCTACGCCGAGACCGACCGGATCGCCAAGATGGTCCCCAACCAGCTGAAGATGACCATCGACCTGGCCCTGGAATTGAATCCCGATCTCAAGAAACTCTACGACGAGGACGACACCACAAAACGGGTCATCGACCTGGCCCGGGGCTTTGAGGGCATGCCCCGCCATGCTTCCACCCATGCGGCCGGGGTCATCATTGCCGGCAAGCCGGTCTGCGAGATCGCCCCCCTGTCCCGCAATGACGAGTCCATCGTGGTCCAGTTCACCAAAGACGACCTGGAGTATGTGGGTCTTTTGAAATTCGACTTCCTGGGCCTGCGGACCCTGACCGTCCTCCAGGAGACCTCACGCCTGGTCGAGGAGAAGACGGGCACCGGGATCGACTTTGACACCATGACCTATGACGATCCCAAAATCTACGAGATGATCAGCCAGGGGGAGACCGATGCGGTCTTCCAGCTGGAGGGCGGGGGCATGACCCAGTTCCTCAAGGAACTGCAGCCCGAGTCCTTTGAAGATATCATCGCAGGGGTCTCGCTTTTCCGGCCTGGCCCCATGGACCAGATCCCCCGCTATGTCCAGGCCCGCCATGATGCGCGGAAGATCCGCTACGACTGGCCGCTTCTGGAGCCCATTCTCAAGGTGACCTACGGGGTCATCGTCTACCAGGAACAGGTCATCCGGATTGTCCGGGATCTTGCCGGCTTCTCCCTGGCCCAGGCCGACAATGTCCGGCGGGCCATGGGTAAGAAAAACGAGAAACTTCTGCAAAGCTACCGCGCCCTCTTTATTGAGGGCGGTGACGATGAGAACGGAATTCACGTGGAAGGGGCCATGGCCAACGGAGTTCCCAGGAAGGTGGCGGAAAAACTCTTTGACGACATCTATGCCTTTGCAGGCTATGCCTTCAACAAGGCTCATGCGGCGGCCTACGGGGCCATCGCCTACTATACGGCCTGGTGCAAGTACTATCACCCGGTCGAATATATGGCGGCCATTTTGAATTCCCATCTGGGCGACCTGGACAAGGCCGAGCGCTATGTGCGGGTGGCGGAGGCCATGGGGGTCCCCATCCTGCCCCCGGACATCAACCGGAGCGGACCCCGCTTCCACCCGGAGGGGCAAGCCATCCGCTTCGCGCTGGGAGCCGTCAAGAATGTGGGCCGGGACGCCATCCAGGCCCTGGTGGAGGAGCGGGAAGCTGACGGCCCTTTTACCAGCTATGGCAACTTCCTGCGCCGCATGTGCGATACAGCCATGAACCGCAAGATGATTGACAGTCTGGTCCGCTCTTCGGCCTGCGACCTCTTCCAGGTTTCCCGCTCCAAGATGGCGGCTGTTATCGAGCCCTTCTGCGACAGCATCGTCTCGGCCAACCGGGGCGTCATGGAGGGCCAGCTGACCCTCTTTGACATCACGGCCGACCAGGCCTTCGCCCAGAAGGAAGAGCCGGATTACCCGCGGGTGCCGGAGTTCCCTCCCCTGGAACTTCTGACCATGGAAAAGGAGATGACCGGCCTCTATGTGACCGGCCACCCCTTGAGTTCCTACAAGGAAGCCCTGGAGGCCCTGCCTTTGCTGACCAGCGACCAGACGGGGGAGGAGCCGGGAAGAAAGCCGCCAGCCGACCGGTCCCGGGCCGCCATGGCAGGCCTGGTGGTGGACAGCCGCATGCTCTTTACCAAGAACAATGACCGGATGGCCTTTTTGCAGCTGGAGGATACGGGAGGCCGTTTCGAAGTGGTGGTTTTTCCCAAGACTTTCTCGGCCTACCAGCATCTTCTGACCGACCACAGTGCCCTGTTGATTGCAGGCACCCTTGATCTTCGGGAGGATGAGCTGAAGCTTTTGGCCGATGTCATCGTGCCTCTGGAAACCGATATGAGGGAACTTCCGGAGGACATCCGCAAGGCCTTGGAAAAGAAAGGCAATCCCGGTAACGGACGATGGCAGCCGCCCAAAGCGCCCCCCAGAAAAAAGGAAGCGGCTCCGCCTCCAAGACAGGAAGAAGCGCCCGCTGACAATAGCCCGCCGCCCACGGTCATCATCCGGGTGCCCCGGGGGGCCCGGCCGGGTTACCTGGAGTCCCTCCAGGCCGCGCTTTCCTATTTCCCGGGGCGGGTTCCGGTCCGCCTCTTTGACGAGGAGGCCGGACAGTTCGTGGCCGACCGGGAAACGTCCCCCATTGACTGGCGGGATGAGACGGCTTCGCTGCTCATGGATCTCTTCGGTCCCGAGAATTTCGGTCTTCTATAAAATATAGTCGGACTGCCGGTTTTATGAGACAATACAAGAGGACGGCATAAGCCGCAAGAGGAGCATTCATGGAGCGTAACAGCAAGAATAAACAGCTGACTGTTGTCTTTAATATTCCGAATATTTTAACCATGATCCGCCTTTTGGCCATTGCGCCCCTGGCCATCATGATTTCCAGCTGGCCGGAAAACCGCATGGCCACCCTCTGGCTCTTCCTGCTCATCTGGGTCACGGATTTCCTGGACGGTTTCATCGCCCGCCGCTTCAACATGATGACGGATTTCGGGAAACTCTTCGATCCCTTCGTCGACAAACTTTTCCAGGTGGTCACCGCCTTCATGCTCTATACCGTGGGGCTGACCCCTTTCTGGGTTCCTCTTTACTATGTGATCCGGGAAACCTTCATGCTCTTCGGCAGCATGCTGCTTCTGACCCGGCGGGACGTGGTGGTCTACGCCGACCGCTTCGGCAAGGTGGCCACTTTTCTCTTCGTGGTGGCGGTCGTGGTCATGTTCTTCGGCAAGGCGGAAGGCTTGCTGGGCCAGGTCATCTTCATCCCTGCCGTCCTTTGTTCCCTGATTGCCACGGTCAATTACATCTCCAAGCAGGCTGGTTTTAGAAAAGTCAAAAATGATTCTGGAAAAGACAAGGAAGACGCTTGAATTTGATGCGGTCATCCGCCAGCTCTCTGATCTGGCGGCGACGGCACCGGGGCGGGGGCTTTGTCAGGCCCTGGTTCCCCTGTCCTCTTTTGATGAATCCTTAGAAGCCCTGGCTGAGACGGAAGATGCCCTCCTCCGCCTGATCAAGTTCGGTGAGCTGCCCCTGTCCGGTGTCAATGATATCCGCCCCTCGGTCCGGCGGGCCCGGACGGAAGCAGTCCTGGACTGTTCCGAGTTCATGCGGATCGCAGCCTTCCTGCGGGCCCTGGAACGGATCCTGGAAGAGGTCCGGGGGGACGGCCGGGAGGAGACCCCTCTCCGGATTCATGAACGGGCCTTGGAACTGGTCCCCCTGCCGGGTTTTTTGCGGCGGCTGGAACAATCGGTCAAGGACGACCGGGAGCTTTTTGATCAGGCCAGCGACACTCTTTTCAATATCCGGGTCAAACTCCGGGAAGCCCAGGCGGCCGTCCGCAGGGAACTGGACAAGATCCTCTCCCAGAAGGCCGATGCCCTGCAAGAGCCCATCATCACCATCCGGGGAGGCCGTTTTGTTGTCCCGGTCCGCTCAGACCGCAGGGGCCAGGTCCGAGGCATCGTCCACGATACCTCAGCCTCGGGCGGGACCCTTTTCATCGAACCCATGGCCGTGGTGGAACTGAATAACAAGATCCGGGAACTGGAGTCTGCCGAAGAGCATGAGATCCTGGTCATCCTCCAGGAACTGTCCGCTATAGTGGCCAACCAGTACCAGGTCTTCATGGACAATGTGGATCTTGTGGCCGGCCTGGACTTCGCCATGGCCAAGGCCAAGCTGGCAAGCCGCATGGATGCTTCTCTCCCCATCCTGAATGCCAAGGGGGAAATTCTCCTCCGCAAGGCCCGCCATCCCCTGATTGACCGGGACCGGGTGGTCCCCATCGACTTTGAACTGGGCAAGAGTTTTAACACCCTGGTCATCACCGGCCCCAATACGGGCGGAAAGACCGTTTCTTTGAAGACCTGCGGCCTTTTGACCCTCATGGCCATGGCCGGCCTCTTTATCCCTGCCAGGGAGAGGTCCGAAATCGCCTGGTTTGAAAGAGTCGAGGCCGATATCGGGGATGAACAGAGCATCGAGCAGAACCTGTCCACTTTTTCCTCCCATATGCGGGAGATCATCCGGATTACCGATGAGGCCCGGCCGGGCACCCTGGTCCTCCTGGATGAGCTGGGGGCCGGCACGGATCCATCCGAAGGCGCTGCTTTGGCCATCGCCATCCTGGATCATCTGAAGGCCCGGGGCTGCCACACGGTGGCCACCACCCACTACCGGGAGCTGAAGGGCTATGCCATGAATGAGGAGGGAGTGGAGAACGCCTGCTGCGAATTCGACACCAACACGCTGCGGCCCACCTACAAGCTCCTGATCGGGGTCCCCGGAGTCAGCAACGCTTTTGCCATCTCCAGCCGGCTGGGCTTGTCGCCCAGGATCATTGACAGTGCCCGTACCCTTATTTCCGAGGAGGGAACCCGCTTCGAAGACCTGGTTTCCGCCATTGAACAGAGCCACCGGGAGGCCTCCGCCATGGAGGAGAAGATCCGGAAGCTGAAAGAGGAGACCGAGGACGTTAGGACTGCCCTGGAGGACGAGCGAAGCAGGCTTGAGGGGGAACGGGCCCGCTGGGAAGAAAAGGCCAGGGAGGAAGCCACGGCACTTCTGGACGCCGCAAGAAGCGATATCGACAAGCTCCTGGAAGATTTGAAGAAGGAAGCCAGGGAAACCCGGCCGGCCGACCACCGCCTGGCATCCGAAGCCCGGGGAAGGCTGTCGGCCATCGGCAAGAAATATGAGGTCAAGAGACCGGCCCTGAAAGGCGGGGAAGATCTCCTGTCCCCGGACGACCTCCTCTTGGGTGAGAGCTATCTGTCCAAGTCCCTGGGGGTAACGGGGATTGTCCGGGAAGCACCGGACGCCAAGGGGCAGGTGGTCCTGGAAGCCGGCACCTTCCGGGTGACGGTCCCCTTGACCGACCTGCAGAAGGCCCGGCCCAAAAAGGCTGAGAAAACCAGGAGATCCAAGGCCGCTCCAAGCGCATCCAGTCAGCTCCGATCCGACATTGTCATGCGGGCGGGTACGGAGCTCATGCTTTTGGGAAAACGGGTGGATGAAGCCCTGGGACTTCTGGACCAATTTCTGGATGAAGCGGTCCTGGCCGGCCTTTCTCCTGTCCGCATCGTCCACGGCAAGGGGACAGGTGCCTTGCGCAAGGCAACCCATGAGACCCTGACCCGGGACCGGAGGGTCAAGTCCTTCCGCCAGGGCGGGGACGGGGAGGGCGGCGACGGCGTCACGGTCGCAGAACTTGATCTGTCCTAGATCTTTTCATCCCGGGCTGCCTTAACATTCTGGGAATCTTCCTTTGGTCCATCATGTATAATATTGACAGAATGGTTTTTCAATCATTATTGTTTCCAACCGCCGCGGAGGACCGTTTGGTTGCCGCACCAGGTCAGCGGAGTGTGACGGGCGTATGAATCAGGCTTGGCTTTTCAATCAGGGAGAGAATTACCAAAGCTATAAAATGCTCGGTGCGCGACCGCATGTCTCCCCGGAGGGGGATCCCGGCTACCGCTTTGCGGTCTGGGCCCCGCGGGCTTTGGCGGTCAGCGTGGTCGGCGATTTCAACGGATGGGATCCCGGCGCCCACCCCCTTCAAAGCTATGGAACCACAGGGCTCTGGCAGGGCTTCATTCCCGGAGCCCGCCTCTGGCAGCGTTACAAGTATGCGGTGACCGCTCCGGGCGGCCGTGTTTTACTGAAGGCCGATCCCTTTGCCCGGCACGCGGAAACCCGGCCGGGGACGGCCTCCATCCTCTATGACGCGGAAGGGGACCATGACTGGCAGGACCAGGCCTATATGGCCAATCGTCCGGATGCCCTGGAAGCAGGCCCCCTCAATATTTATGAAGTCCATCTGGGCAGCTGGAGGCGTTATGCCGACGGCCAGGTCTACAGCTACCGGGAGATGGCCCCCCAGCTTGCCGATTACTGCAAGTCCATGGGCTATAACGCCGTCGAACTGATGCCGGTGACCGAATACCCCCTGGACGCTTCCTGGGGCTACCAGGTGACCGGTTACTTTGCGGCCACCTCCCGCTACGGGACTCCGGCCGATTTGAAATACCTGATCGATGTCCTCCACCAGGCAGATATCCGGGTCATCCTGGACTGGGTGCCCTCCCACTTTCCCCGGGACGATTTTGCCCTGGCCCGCTTTGACGGGGAAGCCCTCTATGAGGAGCCTGACCCCCGCAAGGGCGAACACGATGACTGGGGAACCCTGGTCTTCAATTACGGGCTTTCGGAGGTCCGCTCCTTCCTTCTTTCCAGCGCCTGGTTCTGGCTGGATGAATTCCACGCCGACGGCCTTCGGGTGGATGCGGTGAGCAGCATGCTCTACCTGGACTTCGGCCGCCCCAAGGCCGTGCCCAATGCAGAGGGAGGCAACATCAACCTGGAGGCGGTGGAGTTCCTCAAGAACCTGAACGGGCTCCTGCGCCTGCATTTCCCCCACGCGGTCATCGCCGCCGAGGAATCCACCCCCTATCCCGACATCACCCTGCCGGTGGAGCAGGGGGGCCTGGGCTTCACCCACAAATGGAACATGGGCTGGATGAACGACACCCTCTCTTACATGGAGGCCGACTACTATGCCCGGGGCCAGTACCATGACAAGATCACCTTCTCCATGGTCTACGCCTTCCGCGAGAACTTCATCCTGCCCTTCTCCCACGACGAGGTGGTCCACGGGAAAAAATCCCTGCTGGGCCGGATGCCCGGAGACTACTGGCGGCAATTTGCCTCTTTGCGGGCCTGCTACATGTACCAGATGTCCCATCCCGGAGCCAAGCTCAACTTCATGGGCAATGAATGGGCTCCCTATCTGGAATGGCGTTACTACGAGGAACTGGAATGGTTCATGCTGAAATATCCCCGGCACCGGGAGATGCAGGATTTTGTCCGGGAGCTGAATCAGCTCTATCTGGGGCACCGGCCTTTCTGGGAACTGGACCGGTCCTGGGAGGGCTTCTCCTGGATCGATGCCGACGACCGCAACCGGAGCATCTTCTCCTATGTCAGGAAGGGGAAGGGAGAGGGGGATCTGACGGTTGTTCTTCTGAACATGACGCCTGCCTCTTACGGG
>DUUZ01000266.1 GCA_012841255.1 Clostridiaceae bacterium | reverse complement strand
TCCATCAACCGCAGGCTTTTCCGGGAACTGGACCCCGACGAGCCCCGGGGCATCTACCTGGCCGTCCAGACCCAGAGCTCCTGGCTCTACGGAGGAGACCCCCTCCTTTATCTGTCCTTGAAGGACCATTTCCAGACTCTTCTGAAGAAGATGGACACTTCCTTCTTTGAAGACCTCCTGTCCGGACTCTTACTGGACAATGTGAACCTGGCGGAGCTTCAATCCTTCCCTTCCAAAAATTACGGCAAGGAAAGAGATGCTTTGGAACAGGAAAGGCTGGAAAAGGAAAGTTCACTTTGGACCCCGGAAGAAAGAGCCCGGCTGGAGGGGAACGCAGAACTTTTGAAAATCTGGCAGGATGAGCCCGATTCGCCTGAAGCACTTTCCACCCTCCCCTCCCTCCGCCTGCAGGACCTGGCCCTGGAGCCCGCCTATCCTGAACCTGCGAAGCGGACCGTCGACGGCCTTCCTGTCCTGTCCTATCCCTCCCCTCTTTCAGGTATCGTCTACTGGAAATTCTACTTCGATATGTCGGATACAGGCCAGGAGGAACTGGCCCCCCTGGCCTTCATGACGGGAGTTCTGGGCCGGCTGGCCACCAGGCAAAGAAGTGCCCGGGAGCTGGAACGCGAGGTTAAAACCCACATCGGATCCCTGGGCTTCGGCCTTTCCCCGCTGGGACTGAAGGATCAAAAAGATGTCTGTAAGCTCTATTTGACGGTGACGGTGAGCGCCCTTGAAGAAGAGGTTCCCCGGGCCCTGGACCTGGTCCGGGAGATCCTGACCGAGAGCCTTTTTGATGATCCCGAACGCATCCGGACCCGCCTGGTCCAGACCCGTGAAGCCCTGCGGCGGGCTGTCATCCAATCGGCACATGCCTTCGGCGTCAAGCGGGCACGGGCCGGCTTCAGTGCCCGGGATGCCGCCCGGGAGGCTCTGGAAGGCTTCTCCTATATCCTCTGGATCAAGGACTTCCTTTCGGATTTCGACCGGAACTTCAAAGATTTCACCGCCCTTTCCAAGACTATCCCGGAGCGTTTCTTCTCGAAAAACCGTCTGACCGTCAGCATGACGGGCGGGGATGAAAAGCTGGAGGAGATGGCCGCAAGGGCCTTTCCTGCGGGAGGGAAAGGTGAACCTGGACTTGCATCCTACAAGGTCACTACTCCTCCCAGGGAAGGCGTGGTCATCCCGTCAGCCGTTTCCTACGCCTGCCTGGCCTGCGATCCCGGGGGGGCCGGGGGCGTCTACTCGGGCCCCTGGCTGGCCTTGGACCAGGTTCTCAGTATGGAATACCTGTGGAACAAGATCCGGGTCCAGGGCGGCGCTTACGGGGCCGGATTCACGGTCGACCGTTCCGCTGTCTCCGCTTTTTATTCCTATCGGGATCCAAGCCCTGACAAGTCCCTGGAAACCTACAGGCAAACACCGGCTTTCCTCCTGGATTTCAGCGGCAGCGGCATGGACCTTGAGCGCTATATCATGGGAAAGATCGGAGATCTGGACCCGCCCCTCTCCTACAAGGGACAGACTGACCTGGCGGATTCCTGGCTCCTTTCAGGCTACAATGCACAGGACGCCCGCAAGCTTCGCCGGGAGTTGATGGAGTCCCGGAAGACGGATCTCATTCCTCTGGCCGGCCTTCTGGAAGAGGCCCTGCAAAGCTCCAGGATCTGCGTGGCGGGACCGGCGAAAGCCTTGGAAAATCTGCCGGACATCCATCTGATCGATATCAGTTAAAAAAAGGGGATCTTGCGATCCCCTTCCATTTACCTGTTTTCCAGAATGTGCCGCCGGATGGCGTCCACGGCCACCCGGATGCCCCGCATGGTATCGTGGTCCTCGGTATCGTCCATCCCCCGTTCCCGGCGTTCCTGGTTCCAGATGGTATTGAGGATGCAGGCGGCCTTGGCCCCCAGGGTCTGGCAGACAATGTAAAGGGCGGCACTTTCCATCTCGGAGGCCAGGGCCCCGCCCTTGATCCAGGCCTGCCACTTGTTTTCCAGTTCGTAGGCCACCGGCATGCGGCCGGGTGAGTGCTGGCCATAGAAGGAGTCCTTGCACTGGACAACTCCGGTATGGTAGCGGTAGCCCCCTTCCCGGGCGGCCCGGGTCAGGCAGCCGGTCAGTTCGAAATCGGCGACGGCAGGAAATTCGATAGGCAGGTATTCGCGGCTGGTTCCCTCCATGCGGATGGCGCCTGTCGCAATGACCAGGTCGCCCCCCATGACATCCAGGCTCATTCCGCCGCAGGTTCCGACCCGGATAAAATTCCGGACCCCCGTCATATGGAGTTCCTCCACCCCGATGGCGGTAGAGGGGCCGCCCATGCCCGTCGACATGGCCAGGACCGGTTCCCCTTCAATGGTGCCCAGCCATGTGGTATACTCCCGGTTGACTCCCAGGAGCCGGGGATTGTCGAAGAGACTGGCTATTTTCTCCACCCGGGCAGGATCCCCGGGCAGGATGGCGTACTTGGCTCCGTGTGAGTCATCCAGCTGGATATGATAGAGCTTGTCCATGGCTTGACCTCCTTGTCAATCAGCCGAGTGCTTTTCTCCCGGCATAGGCGACTGCAATGTCTGCAGCCAGGCGGGCATTGTTCAAAACCAGGGCGATATTGGACTTGAGGCTGTCCCCGCCCGTACGGGTTGCCACCTTGTCCAGCAGGAAGGGGGTGACTTCTTTACCCGAAATCCCCTCCTCCGCCGCCTCTTTCAAAGCTTCTTCAATGGCGGCTGTGATAACCGCATGGTCCATGGCGGATTCTTGCGGGATGGGATTGGCGATCACCATACCGCCCGGGAAACCCAGAGTCTGTGAAATCCGGAAGGCTCCGGCCACTGTTTCCGGATCATCGGCCCGGAGAACCAGGGGGAAACCGCTTTCCCGGGTGTAGAAGGCCGGCATCTCATCGGTGCCGTAGCCGATGACCGGAACTCCGCCCGTCTCCAAATGCTCCAGGGTCAACCCGATGTCCAGGATGGACTTGGCCCCCGAACAGACGACTGCAACCGCTGTTTTTTGGAATTCCACCAGGTCAGCCGATATGTCCATGGTCTCTTCCGCCCCCCTGTGGACACCGCCGATGCCGCCCGTGGCAAAAAAGCGGATGCCGGCCAGGGAGGCCGCGATCATGGTACCGGCCACCGTTGTCGCACCGGTCACCTTCCTGGCCAGAACAAAGGGCATATCCCGGCGGGAGGTCTTGGTCACCGAAAGGCCTTCGCGGCCCAGGCGGTCAATTTCATCCCCCGTCAAGCCCACCCGGATTTCCCCGTCAAAAAGAGCTATCGTAGCCGGAACAGCTCCCCGGGCCCTGACTTCTCCTTCGACCGCCAGAGCGGTCTTTACATTGTCCGGATAGGGCATGCCGTGGGAAATAATGGTCGACTCCAGGGCAACAACGGGCAGCCCCTCTTCCAGAGCCCGGCTGACTTCGGGCGCGATCACCAGATAATCTTTTAAATCTTTCATAACAGAACCTCAACTTCAATTTCTTCTGCGCGTCTATTTAATTCAGCGGTCGTCATGAGGGGGTTCACGGCCTCCTCCGACTCCACAGCCAGGGATGAGGCCGCAAGCCCTAAACGGGCTGTATCTTCCAAGGAAATTCCCCGGGCGGCAGCCCAGGCAAAGGCGGTGGCCATGGCATCTCCGGCACCGGTCGTATTGGCGTCCGCCACCAGGCGGGCCGGGCGTCCCCAAACCGCACTCCGGCCGTCTGCAAATACGGCCCCGTCAATGTCCAATGAGACACAGACCATCTGGACTCCGCGCTCCCGGATCCTGCGGCAGGCCTCCAGGGCGGCTTCCACGGACCGGACCGGGATACCGGTCAGGTGCTCGGCTTCAATGCGGTTGAGCTTGTAGCCGGTCAAAAAGGGCAGAACCCGCAAAAGCCGGTCCATCTTGGCCTGGGAGACGGCGTCGGCAAAAAGTGGGATCTTCCAGCTGGCGGCCAGTTCAAAAAGGACTTCCCCCGGAAGATTGGGTTCGATGATGGCGCCCAGGCAGCCTGGGGGCAGCAAGGTCCAGTCCTTGACATCGGAGGCCGTCAGACGGTCGAAGAGAACCATGTCGTTGATGGCCACGGCCATGTCGCCTGACGGATCGTGGACGGCCAGGTAGCGGGACGTGGGGTAGCGGTCACTTGTCAGGGCCCGCGACATGTCAATACCCTTTTCCTCTGCCCGCTCAAAGAGAAAATGACCGGCCCGGTCGTCCCCGGCGGCGGTCAGAAAATATACTTTTTCATCCAGGAGGGCCAGATTCCGTACGATATTGAAGCCGACGCCGCCGGGCCGCTCCCCGATATGCCCCGGATTGGAATCCCGGAGGCGGAAGTCACCGGTGGGTTTGGCCAGAATGTCCAGATTCAGTCCGCCCGCTACGATCCAGTAACCGGCCTCCTGCTTTTTGATCTTGTCCATGACCTTACTACGCCTGTCCTTTGAAGTAGGGCTGACCCAAGGCCTTGGGCGGCGTTGACCGCTCAACAAATATGACCAGAATCAAAAGGGTCAGAGCATAGGGTAACATAGCCAGGATCTGCGTGGGGATAAAAGGCGTTCCCGCCAGGATCACGGTCAGCGCCTGGGCAAAACCGAAAAGCAGACAGGCCAGGGTTGCCCCGATGGGTTTCCAGTTGCCGAAGATAACAGCTGCCAAGGCAATAAAACCTTGGCCGGAGATCACGGTGGGAGTGAAGCGGTAGCTGATGGTCAATGCCGTAACGGCACCTCCCAGGCCGGCCATGACACCGGAAAGGATCGTTGCGATGTAGCGGATCCGTGTCACATTGACACCCAGGGTATCCGCTGCACCGGGGTGCTCGCCGCAGGCCCGGACCCGAAGTCCCGTCTTGGTCTTGTAGAGAACAAACCAGATCAGGATAGCGAAGAGGAAAGCGAAGACGACCGTCAGGTCAATCTCGGAGGATTCCAGCAGGCGGGATTTTGACTTATCGATCCCCAGAAGTTCCAAAACCTTGGGAAGGGGCTGGTTGATGGTGGAGTTGGACTGGGCGGCTCCTTCAAAAAGGAAACGGGTCAGGAAGACACCGGCCCCTAGGCCAATGAAATTGATGGCGATACCGGAAATAATCTGGCTGCCCTTGGCCGTGACTGCAATAAAGGCATGGAGAACTGCCAGCACAGCGCCGAACAGGGCACCGACTAAGAGGCCGATCCAGGGACTCCCCGTAAAGT
>DUUZ01000265.1 GCA_012841255.1 Clostridiaceae bacterium | reverse complement strand
TGTTTTCCCGGGTGATGAGCTCCATTCTCTTTTCCCGAAGCTCGGTCTCAGCGGAGAATAGTTCTCTTTCTCCCGCCAGAAGTTCGGTCTTGGCCTTTTGCAGCTGGGATCTGCCCTGGCGGATGGCTGCTGCACCCTGATCCAGCTGGGCTGTCTGTTTCTTCTCCTCGGATTCCAGTTTTTCCAGACCGTCTTCAAGTTCGGCCTTTGCATCCAGGAGCATGTCCTCCGCCTCAGACAGTTCGCCATCGATCTTGTCCAGAAGCTTTTTATTCAAGGCCGTGATTTTCTCACCGTCCAGAAGAACTTCAATTCGTTCTTCCAGAAGACCGGTGGCGGAAATGGAGGCCAGGCCGGGGATGCTCTCCAGCTTGGGGATGACATCCGCTTGCACCTTTTCCGAGACTTCAATCATGTCCAGGCCTTCGTAGTCGACCGAAGCCACCATAATGGGCAGCATGTCGGGATTCAGCCGCAGCTGCATGGGCGTACTGATGCCGTCGGGCCAGGCGGCCTTGACCAGGTCCAAGAGGCCGCTGATCTCGATAGTGGCCGAATCCATGTTGGTGTCGTTGTTGAATTCCAGGATGACAAAAGAGGAGTTCTCACTTGATATGGAGTTGATCTGCTTGATGTTGCTGACCGTTGCCATCACCTGTTCCAGGGGCTTAGTTACTACCAGTTCCACCTCTTCGGGACTGGCGCCCGGGTAGTTGGTCATGACCAGGACATAGGGCAGGTCGAAACTGGGGAGGAGATCGGTCTCCAGATTGATGAAGGAAATAAGGCCCAGAATAAGGACCAGGACCACGGCCACGACGACGGTATAGGGTCTTTTGACACTGAATTTTGCAAGCACTGCTGTTCGCCTCTCGTTCAAGAATGAATCCGACCGACCGGTCGGTCGGTCAATAGGCTCCATGCTAGCACAGGCTGCAACAATTCAAAAGGGATCGGTTACAGGTGGCCTCCCGGGATCGTATTTGAACGGGGAGTGTTTGGCTGGATTTCAGAGCTTCTGGCCGCTTCGGGCCTCTTTCAGAAGTTCAAGGATGCCACCATAATGCTTACGGATCCGTTCATCCGGCTCCGGCAGATCCAGAATCCCGAACCGGATCAGGCGGTCGGTCACATGGCGGGCGATCCTTTCCCTGTAGGCCGGATCGTCTTCATAGCGGCGGATAAGCAAATGATCCATGTTTTCTTCTTCCAGAAGGCGCATATAAAGGTCGGGGATGTAGTTTTCTTCCGCAACTTCAACAGCATCCTCACTGACATATTCAGGATCCCAGCCGGTTTGCCCCTTTTGAAAACCCTTCCCGTCCAAGACATAAAGGGAGGCGGACTGATCTTTGTAGATTTTCTCGAATGCCCCCTCATAACATTCATGGAGTCTGGGGATACCTTCCAGGGACAGATCCTGGATAAAATCGAAATCATCTTTTTTCGCACCGAAAAGAAGTGCCAGAACCGGATTATCCACGGCATAGACCAGGGGTTTGCCGTGGGTGGAAACCCGGGGCTCCAGGCTTGTCAGCCCCTGGACCTGGGAGGCGTGGTAGAGAGGCAGATTATTCTCTTTTGGAGCTTCAGGAGCGTGCAGAGACTTGACCATGACCAGGCAGGGGTTCCAGGAATCCCAGAGGTCAGGGAAGACCTCCAGCTTGGAAAAACCCTGTTTCCTGTAAAAGGCAATGGTTTGGTCGTACTCCTTGTAATGGCCTTCATCCACGGTCTTGACCTGAAGGAACCGATAGATTGTTCTGGCGTAGTCTTCCATGGCCCGGTACAAGGCCGACCCGATGCCTTTATTGTGAAAGGCTTTTCTGACTCCCATGGCGTGGAGATCGCCTGTCTCGGGACTGCTTTCGGCAAGGGTGATGAAGCCCAGCATTTCGCTTCCATCCATGGCGGCCCAAAGGGGCAGATCCTCCGCTTCCCGGATGTAGTTTTGGGTGCTTTCGGGAAGGCCGAACCATTCGGGCAGATCAAGGAGAACTTGCTCCGTGATCCTGGCCTTTTCTTTACGATCCTCTATTTTTTCAATCCGATAATGGTTCATCAAGTGCAGCTCCTGTAATTAAACCTTTGAGGTGATCGGCCAGCATGACTTCCATTTCAGCTTCTCCTTGCAAGGGGTGCTGATCTGCCATCAGCAGAAGTTCTGCGTAGAGCCTTCCGGCCCCCTGGATATTGCCCTTGTGGAGTCCCTCCCAGGCCATCAGGAATCTCTTTTTACTGATCATGCGCCGGCCGGTGCGGACATAGGTCATAAGCGGCTTGTCCAGAAGCTCGCCTGCAATCGAATCACTATTGCCGCTGATCAGGTCCAGGAAAATCTTTTCCAGCCGGATTTCAAACTGATGAAGGGGAAGGAGGCGGTCAAAGACGGGATCCAGGAGGACCAAACTTGAGGCTGCCTCCTTAAAATCCATCTTATCCAGATGCCACTGGTGCTGGAGCAGGACCATGGTGGTGTTGAAGGGGGAAGCCAGGTCCGCGTCCTCTTCCAGGATGAAATCCTGGAGGTCCAGGTCTTTCAGGCGGACGCCCTGACCGAGGAGGCGGTTGACTTCCAGGTGAAGGTGGAAGTTCCTCCGGGCCAGAGGATCTTTTTTTAGGATCCGGATATTGGCCCCGTCATTGGCTATTCCTCCGATCCGTAGCGGGATCAGGTTGGTCAGACCGAAAAAGAGGCCGGCTGCGCCAAACAGGACAAGGATAATGTTAAAGGGATATTGGATGCTTGGGATGAAAAGACCGGCAAACAGGGCGGGAAGACCCAGAAGAAGATTTACAAGCCCTCCCCCCAGGTTGTAAAGGACAAAGGGATAATTCCCGTCATTCATGGGTGGCGGGATCATCAAACACTGGCCGGCTGTTCCCGGGATATTGAATCTTCGTATTTTGAATTGACCCTGGTCACGGATCAAAACAAAGGACCCGATGCGAAAAGAGAGAAAACGGTAACCGCTTAGAAGACCGAAGAGGAGATGTCCTGCCTCATGCAGGACAATGTGCACCAGGCCGGCCAGCAGCAGGATGGCAAAGAAACCCATGAAAACAATAAAACCGACCAAGCTTCCTTGGATCCCTTCACTGGCTCCCGGAAAACGATTCTCCAGAAGACTGATCAGGATTCCCATGACCATGCCGATGATTACCGCAAAGATCAGGGGCAGGAGGTAGATGGAGCGTTTTCTTTTGTTTTTATCAGGCATGGGACTCTCTTTCTTTTGTCTTACTATAAGATAAATCCAGGGATTTACCACTCGCCTCATGACATGAATACAGAACAATTGAGATGATTTCGAAATTATTGTGCGCAAAAGAGTGTGATATGCAATTAATTACGCGATAAATTGTTTGATAGCTTAAATATTGTGCGATAATATGGCATAATGAATCCAGTAGAACTGAAAATGGGAGATGGGGATCATGGCTTTACCGGATGAAAACAAGGCACTTGAATACAAGCTCGAGTATTCTGAGCAAGCTTTAAAAACGGTCAGTGCTTTCGCCAACTATGGTGACGGAAAGATCGTCTTTGGCGTTGCGGACGATGGAAGTGTCAGGGGATTGACTGACGTGCGTAATACCCGCCTGCAGATTGAAAATGCCATCAATGACAGTCTTGCACCGCGGCCCGAATACAATCTTGCAACCATCCAAACGGCAGAGGGTACCATTATTGAACTGACCGTGCTGCGCGGCAACCAGCCTCCCTATTTCTATAAAGGCAGGGCATATAAGCGTATTGATACTTCGACCACACCGATCGATCCTTCGGAATTACGGAACCTGGTCAAGAGCGAGTTGGATACCCTTTATGACCAGGCCGTCATAGCTGACCAGGAGTTAACCTTTGGCATCCTTGAAGACGAGCTGCGGCGGACCAAGGGAATCAAGGAACTTGATGATGACACCCTTCGTACACTGGATCTTGTCCGGGACGGGAAATTCACCAGAGCCGGTGAATGGCTGGCCGACTCGAATCATAACAGCCGGTGCGCAACGCGTATCGTGCGTTTTGGCCCGACTATTTCGACTTTCAGGGACCGGCAAGATTTTGAAGGTGTTTCTTTAATCGTGCAATATAAAGGCGCACTTGAAATGTACGGGAAATGGTATGAAACCTATGAAGAAATCGAAGGTTTCAAACGTGTTCCCCGAATTCTGGTCCCGAGGGAAGCCTACCGGGAGGCTGTCCTCAATGCTTTAATTCACCGCAGACTGGACCTGAACGCTGCCGTTCAGGTTGCGATGTACGACGATCGGATTGAGATCACTTCCCCGGGTGGATTGCCTCAGGGGATAAGCAAGGCAGACTATCTTTTTGGCCGGGTTTCCAATCCTCGGAATCCAACGCTCACCATGGTCTTCTACCTGCTGAACTATATTGAAAAATTCGGTACCGGTATCTCGCGGATCAAGTCAGCCTACGAAGATTATGCAGCCCAGCCCCAGTTTAATATTTCTGAAAACTTTATCCGTCTGGTTCTTCCTGTCATCGACTACAAAAAACCCAGGCAGGGGGAAGATCTGCCTTCTCACCTTCTCCGATTGCTGGATGAGCATGGAACTTTATCAAGAGCAGAACTCGAGACTATGTCGGATTTCAGTGCCAGTTCAATACGAAATGCCCTGAGTGAACTCATGGAACAGGACCTCGTGAGAAGAACAGGAGCGGCAAGGAGTACCCGCTATGAATTGCTGAGATGAAGGCTGAAGGAAAAGTCCGCAAGTTTCCATGTGACAATTTGTCCACGGCAGAGCTGGAGGCCAGGGTCCAGTCTGCCTGCGATTGACGGTTGGGGGCACAAGAACCGGATATTTGGCCTGAATCATACAGACCTGCAGCTGAGGCTTTCCGGCATCCGGTTCTTACAGATTATTCCCGGACGCTCTTCTGTCTTTTATTCTTCAGCCCATACCAAAGAAGGAGACTGGCTGCACTGAGCAGAGTCAATAAGGTGCCGGCGGCTTTGCCTGGGGTTCTGTAGACGAATTCAAGGTGATGCTGACCCGCTGGGAGAGGAATGGCCAGGAGGTAATCGTAGGCTTCAAAGGGTGTAAGCTTTTCCCCGTTGACATAGACGCTCCAACCTTCCTCGCTTCCGATGCTGGTGAGAAGCTGTCCTTCCTCTTCCAGTGTCAGGTGACCTTGTATCCGGTCAGGTTTAAAGCTGTCCAGCGTCATGAACTGAACCTTTTGGGAGATGGCGGCCGGCCCCAAATGCTTTCCAAGCTCTTCCCGCATCTCTGAAGCTGTCAAACCTCTTGAATCCAGACCGTCTATGACAAAGCCCAGGGAAAAATAATCCGGATTCTCGTAGAGAGTCAATTCCTTCAATTCCTCCACCTTGACCAGGTGCAGGTCTTCAAAATCGACGGGGTCGCTGTTTTTCTGAATCAGGTAGCGGACTGCGAAAATATTGTCAACAATTCTGTCGGGAACGAAGTTGGTGCTGACATTCTTGGCGTAGACCTCCATCCCGATGTCCGCAAAAAATTTGTAGCTTTTGCCTGACATGAGGGAGGAGTAATAACCCAAGCCATTGTAGCCGTAACGAAGACCCTGATTGTGGTGGGGTTTTAAGAATTCCGTCCGGTAGAACTCGTCCTCACCCGGCGCATATTTTTCCGTCAGATAAAGCATTTCTTCTTCATAGCGGATGTAGGCGGGATGGTTGGCGGCCCAGGTCTCCTGGCTGACGGTGAAGATGGCATTGGAAGAAAGTTCGATCAGAAGAAGGACAGCAATCAGGGTTTTCAAGCCCCTGTAATTCTTTCTTTTTCCGGCTTCATTTTCCAGAACGGGAATCTCGAGTGAATTCTCCTTATAGGCTGTGAAAGCGAAAAGGAGGAGGACGAAGATGAAGAGATAACTCTGCCTGCCCGGCAGCTGGTTGGGGTAGTGGAAGCCATGCCAGATGTAGTCCAGGGCATTAAAATTGAAAGAGAGATAGGAGAAGAGCAGGAAGAGGATGAAGATGACCCGGTCCCGCCAAGTTCTCTTTTTATTGAAAAGATAGCAGAGGGCAAGAAGGAAGGTCAGAAGGCCGGCGTAGAGATTGGGAACTTCAAAGACCAGGGAGATCTTCTGGAAAGGGAGGAGCTGCTGGAAGTATTGCCAGAGGGGATGATACATCTTCAGGCTGCCGGTCGGTTCCAGGCCTGCAGCCAAGGTGTTTTGAAGGCCCAGGTAAGCCGGCAGCAGAACAAAAGCGGACAGACCAGCTCCCAAAAGGGAGCTTGCGGCAAAACGAAGCAGAAAGAGCAGGCGCTTCTTTGTTTTTTCCTTTTCTTTGAAGAGCAGGTAAAAGGACCAGAGGACGGCGAAGAGGCAGAGGGAATAGGCCAGGTAGAAATTGGAATAAAGGGCCAGGGCCAGAAGCAGGGCGTAGGGGAGGAAATGTCCGTCCTCCCAAAGGGAAAGGAGGGCAGCTGCAAGCAGGGGAAGGAGAATGACGATATCCATCCACATGAACTGGTTAATGAAGGCCAGGTTATAGGCGGACAGGGCATAGGCCGAGGCGAAGGCGAAGAGATATCGGGTCTGGACCTGATAACGGCGAAGAAGGAAATAGGCAAACGACAGGCCGGCCAGGCCAAAACGCAGGATAACGATAAAATGTACAGCCTGGATTGAGTATTTCACGGGGAAGAGGCGGAGCAGAAGCCAGAGCGGACTGTTGGTGTAGTAGGCCGACTGGGTCAGCCGGTTGAAGCCCAGGCCACCCGCGAAAGAGAAGTCAGAGCCTGCCCGCAGGTATTGGCGAAGCATGGGATAGTACTGGGCGTAGCCATCCATGGCCATCAGGTTCCGGCCGCCGAAGGGGCTGATGTTCTTAGCGGCAAAGGCGATCAGCATGATAAAGACGGGGAAAAGGAAGCTGTAGAAAAGCTGCCATTTTCTGTCTTCCTGAAGGCTGAGCATCTGTTCCCTCTTTCTCATCTCCACACACTTTCTGACTGAATGGGGACCCTACGGTAAGATCCCGGGTATCGGACAGGATTCCATGTTCAGAATATACCCTACTCCAAGGGGGCAGGATTGGCCAATTCTTTGCAAGGTGTCGGTGTCAAATGTTGACAAATCATAACAAGCTCAAAATGGACTACCAGACTTCCGCCTTCAGGATTCGATCCTGCTGTTATGTAGTGACCCTTGTCAAGTGGTAAATTTGATTAATTTTGATTGATCCGATCTCTATTGATGCATTCCTTTCTGTCGAAGGTGTTTTCAAGGGTTCGGACTGAGTTGTCCCGGCATTGGCCACTCTGTTATACGCGGATTCGGCTTTGTCTTACCGCAGGTCAATGGTCCGCCGTGAGCCTTACAGTCTTAATATTCAACCATCCGTGCTAATTTCGGGATCAATCTACATAAGTCGGGATACTTGACAGGTGAGTTTATCGAGAGTAAACTCAAGCTAGTCTATTGGCAATAAACTGATTAGGAGATGGCCATGTCCGAAATAAAGCTGGGTGAAGTCGAATCTCGTTTCGCGGAGATTATCTGGGACAATGAACCCCTGCATTCGCGGGATCTGGTCAAGCTTTGTGAAGAGGCCCTGGACTGGAACCGGTCCACCACCTATACAGTCCTTCGTAAACTCAGTGACCGGGGGATTTTCAAGAATGAAGGGGGCATGGTCTCCTCCCGGCTTTCCCGCAAGGAGTTTTATGCCCTGCAAAGTGAGCAGTTTCTTGACAAGACCTTTGACGGTTCACTGCCTGCCTTTATTGCGGCCTTCACAAGACGAAAGGCCCTGTCAAAAAAGGAAGCTGAGGAGATCCGCAGGATGATCGACCAGGCCGCCGGGGAGAACTAGGCTATGGAGACGCTTTTTATTACTTTGCTCAACATGAGCGTCACTGCCAGCTGGCTGATCCTGGCGGTGACCGGACTCCGTTTACTCTTCAAAAGAGCCCCCAAGTGGCTGGTCAGTCTTCTTTGGGCTGGAGTGGGCATCCGCCTGGTTTTTCCCTTTTCTTTCAAGAGCGCCCTAAGCCTCATCCCCAGTGTTCAAACAGTGGCCCCGGACATCCTCTATGCGGTGAAGCCTGAGATCCACAGCGGGATCCCGGTTTTCAACAGCATGATCAACCCGGTGGTCGGAGAGTCTCTGTCACCTTTACCCGGTGCTTCTGTCAATCCCTTACAGATCTGGACCAGGGCAGCGGCTTTGATCTGGCTCTCTGGCATGTTCCTACTCTTCCTTTATGCTGCCCTCAGCTATCTGAGGCTGAAAAGAAAGGTCAGGGCATCTGTTCCCCTGGAGGGTAATGTCCGGATCTGTGATGAGATCGATACCCCCTTTATCCTGGGTTTCCTGAAACTCAGGATTTACCTGCCCTCCGGCATGGAAAAGGAGGAGCAGGACTTGGTCCTGGCTCACGAACGCGTCCATTTGAAGCGGCGGGACCACTTGTGGAAGCCCCTGGGTTTTTCACTTCTTGCTGTCTATTGGTTTAATCCCCTGTGAAAAATCAAGAGCAGATCCCGAAATTATCACGAGCATATGGCCATTATTATCACGAGGATTTCCCCACTTTTATCACCTTGAGCCAGAGGTGAGTGAAAATAGTTAGGT
>DUUZ01000264.1 GCA_012841255.1 Clostridiaceae bacterium | reverse complement strand
TTCTCGACAGCCTCCAAAGCCTGGGCGGCAAACCCGGGAGCCAGCTCCAGGTCACCGGCGTCGGCTGCCCGGACCTCTGCCAGATCACGGTCCAGTTCAGGGCTATAGGTTTCAAGCCCCCAGGAGTCCTCCCGCATGGCGGAAGGGGCGAAACGGGCACCCGGCCGGAAGGAGGCCGAGCCGTCGTATGGCGCCCCGAAAAGGACAATCCGCGCCTCTTCAAGGCTGCTGTCAAATCCGCAAAAAGTCCGCTCTTCCAGGATCGGCCAGTCACTCATGGTCATCTACCTCCGGATCTTCATCCCTGTCCTTGGCCCGGACGAAGACATCGTCCAGAATCTCCCCCTCTTCCAGAAGCCTGCGGACATAGGTGGGCAGGAGGAAGGCGCCCCGGTGAAGATCGGGGTTGTAGTAGCGGGTTTCAAGGCCCCGGGCCTCCCAGCGCTCCCGGTCCAGGTCTGCCACCGGATCCCAGCTGTCGGACATGAAGCCGAAAAGCCAGTGGCCGGCCGGGTAGGTGGGGATATGAGCCTGGTAAACCCGGGCGTGGGCAAAGATGGATGAAGTCTTGCGGTGGATGGCCGAGGCCTCTTCGGCATCTTCCCGGTAATAGGGGCCTTCATGCTGGTTGACCAGAATACCGTCAGCCTTCAGGGCGTGCTTGCAGTTGCTGTAGAATTCGCGGGTAAAGAGGCTCTCGCCCGGCCCGAACGGATCCGTTGAGTCGACGATGATCAGGTCGAACATATCGTGGCAGCGCCTGACGTAGCGAAGACCATCCTCGTGGAGGATGGTGACACGGGGATCATCAAAGGACACCGCCAGGGTCGGCAGGTACTTGCGCGAAACCTCGACCACCAGGGGATCGATCTCCACCATGACAATATCCTCGATATCCGGATAACGGCAGAGTTCCCGCAGGGTGCCTCCGTCCCCTCCCCCGATGATCAGGGCCTTGCGGACCTGCGGGTGAACAGCCAGGGGGACGTGGGTCACCATCTCGTGGTAGATGAACTCGTCCTTTTCAGAGGTCATGATGAAGCCGTCCATGACCAGAACCCGGCCAAACTCATAGGTGTCCAGGACCTGGATATGCTGAAAGTCCGAATAGCGGGAAAACAATTGCCGCCTGACACGAAAACTGAACTTGCTGTCTGCTGATTGAAATTCGTTGAACCACAATTCCATGATCTGCCTCCTTCTCGGGCTCCCTCTATCTTATGCGCCTTACTCCAGCATCACGTAAAGATGCTCCACCTGCGGGTCTTCGGTCCCGGTCATGGTGCTGCCCTTTTCCTTGGCATAGCGGATATATTCAAGGGCCTCTGCCGTCACCCGTTCACCAGGTGCCACAATGGGGATCCCCGGCGGATAGCACATGACCGACTCTGAAGCGATCCGCCCTTCACAGTCCGCCATGGGCAGACTTTCGGCAGGTGCGTAAAAGGCTTCAGCCGGAGTGACGGCCACCGAGGGCTTGATGTATTCGTTGATCAGGTCGGTTGCTGCTTCCCCGCCGTAGCGGAGGCGGATATCGGCCAGGGCAGCAATCAGCCGTTCGATGCCGACCGGCCGGTCTCCCACAGACAGGATGGCCAGGAAATTGTGAAGATCCCCGAACTCGATCTGGATATCGTAATCATCCCGGAGAAGATCGTAGACCTCCACACCCGACAGGCCCATGGCCCGGGTATGGACCGGAAGCTTGCAAAGATCAAAGGCAAAAAAGGCCCCGCCGTCGCACTTCTCTGTCCCGAAGGCGTCATAGCCGCCGATCTGGTTGATCTCGCTGCGGGCGTAGTCTGCAAATTCAATGACCCGGCGGTAGATGGAAAAACCGTCCTGGACCAGGGTCCGGCGGGTAATATCCAGCGAGGACATGAGCAGATAAGACGCACTGGTGGTCTGGGTCAGATTGATGATCTGGCGGACATAGCCGCATTCCTCCCTCATCCGGGGCCCCAAAAGCAAAAGAGAGCTCTGGGTCAGGGAACCGCCTGTTTTGTGAAGGGAGACGGCACACATGTCCGCGCCCGCATCCATGCCAGAGACAGGCAGTGCATCGCTGAAATAAAAATGCGTCCCGTGGGCCTCATCGACCAGCACCCGCATACCTGCATCGTGAGCAAGCTTGACGATGGAGACAAGATCGGCGCACACGCCGTAATAGGTGGGGTTGTTGACCAGGATCGCCTTGGCATCCGGGTGCTCCCCGATGGCTGCCGCCACATCTTCCAGGGCCATGCCCAAGGGGATTCCCAGGGCCTGGTTGACAGACGGGTTGACATAGACGGGAATGGCCCGGGACAGGATCAGGGCATTGATGGCACTTCGATGGACATTCCTGGGCATGATGATCTTGTCCCCCGGCGAACAGGAGGAAAGAATCATGGCCTGGACGGCCGAAGTCGTCCCGTTGACCATGAAGAAGGACTTGTCAGCGCCGAAGGCATCCGCAGCAAGCTTTTGCGCCTGATCGATGACTCCGGTCGGATGGATAAGGGAATCCAGCATCTTCATGGCATTAACGTCGACGGACAGGCAGTCTTTTCCGAGGAAGGCCGTCAGTTCCTTGTTGCCCCGGCCCTGCTTGTGGCCGGGCACGTCAAAGGAGACCATGCGGCGCTTGCGGAATTCACGCAGCGCCTCAAAAAGAGGCGCCTGCGTCTGATCCATCAGGTAATTTCTTTGCGACGGGCTATTCAAAGATATTGCTCCCGTTGTAAATCTCGAGCATCTCACGCTCCAGGGCATGACGGATGTCATCCCGTTCCCCTTCCGTCAGTTCGTCCAGATCGAAACTGAAGACATAGTTGTCCAGATCGATATCCCGGACCATCATGCGGGAGTGGAAAAGATTGGAATGATAAACATTGACATCCATTGCGTTGTAGCGGGACAGGGTATCGGGGTCGATGAAATCCTGGATGGAACGGACGGGGTAGTCAAGGAAATATTTCCGGCCCGCCGTGTCCCGGGTGAAGCCGCGGACCCTGTAATCGACCGAGATAATATCCGAGTCAAAGCTGCCGATCAGGTAATCCAGGGCCGCCAGGGGCGTCACCCGGCCGCAGGTCGACACATCGATATCGACGCGGAAGGTGGAGATGGACCGGCTGGGGTGGGACTCGGGGAAGGTATGAACAGAAACGTGGCTGGTGTCCAGGTGGGCGTGGATCTGGGAGGAGCCGGCTTCCAGGATGCCCCGGTTGTTGGTCGGATCAATTTCCGTCTCCATCAGGGGTCCGTCGGCGATCAGGATGTTGACCGAAGCACCCTGGGGTTCATAGTCCTGCTTTGACAGGTTCAGGATATGCGCCCCGATAATATCGGTCAGATTCCGGAGAATGCCGGTCAGACGCTCAGAGTTGTATTGTTCGTCGATATATTCGATGTACTCTGCCTTCTCCCGCTCCGTACGGGCATAGCAGACGTCGTAAATATTGAAACTCAATGATTTGGTCAGGTTATTGAACCCGTAAAGCTGCAACATGTTGTCCAATGGGCTGCCTCCAAAAAATCAGTGCGAAAACGCCGGACTTTATTCTATCACGGCCGCCCAAAGAAAGGATAGCCAGGGCGGGAGACCCGCCCTGGCTGCAAAGATCAGGAAAGGGAGGCGATGAACTCGTCCATGCCCCGTTTCAGGTATTTTTCAGTCTGCTCGTCCAGGCAGTCCCCTTCGTCGTTGAACTTCTGGTGCACCGTGTCGATCTGAATGCTGCGGTCAAAGACCCGG
>DUUZ01000263.1 GCA_012841255.1 Clostridiaceae bacterium | reverse complement strand
TACTCTGACGGATGCAGTCCAGGGCCTCTTGGATGAAGGTTTGCTGGTGGATGCAGCCCGGGAGGATGAGCCCCCCAAACCTGCAGGAAAATGGGCAATGGCCCTCCAGGGCCTCTCCGGCGAACCCGGCCAGGACGGGAGGGAGGAAGATGAGACGGTCAGCCTGCGCGATGTGGCCCTGATTGAGCGTGCCCTGGCCCGGCGCATCCGTTTCCTGGCCGGATCCGATCAGACGGATTCCCGCTTCCCCTCCGTCTCCAAGGCCCGGGAACTGATATGCGATGCCCTGGAAAGGGAAGGTTTTGAACCGGGAGAGGAGCAGGAAGAAGCCCTGCTTATGGCCCTGACCCGGCCTTTCTCGGTTCTGACCGGAGGTCCGGGTACGGGGAAGACGACCATTGTCCGTCTCTTGACCCGGATCCTGAAAGATCAGGGCGAGGACCTGCTCCTGGCGGCACCGACCGGCCGGGCCGCCCGGCGGCTGTCGGAGGTCTGCCGCATGCCGGCCCAGACCCTCCACCGGCTCCTGGCCCTCCAGGTCCGGGAGGACCGGATGCCGGACGCAGCCTTCTGGCTCTCTGCCGAAGCCCTGGAATGCGACACCCTGATCGTGGACGAGTGCTCTATGATCGATCTTTTCATGTTTGCCCACCTCCTGTCAGCCGTCAAGCCCGGAACCCGGGTCCTCCTGATCGGCGACGCCGACCAGCTGCCCTCCATCGGACCCGGTCAGGTCCTGCGCGACATGCTCCATTCGGATGCGGTCCCCCGGACCAGGCTGACCGAGATCTTCCGCCAGGCCCAAGATAAACTGATCGTTTCAAATGCCCACCGCATCCTGAAAGGGGAGCCCTTGAAACTGGACCAGTCCCTTGAATCAGATTTTATTTTCATTGATTGTGCCGACGAACAGGCCATGCACGACGGAGTGCTGAAACTCTGCCGGGATGTCCTGCCCCGGGATTACGGAATTGACGGACTTTACGGGGTTCAGGTCCTGACGGCCATCCGGCGGGGGACAGCCGGGGTCGGGGAACTCAACCGGAGCCTGCAGATCCTGGCCCAGGGCCGGGACTTTGATGCCGTTGAGCATATGGGCCAGAAGATTTCGGCGGGTGACAAGGTCATGCAGATCCGCAACAACTACGACCTGGAATGGACCCTGACCAAGAGCGGACGCCAGGGGGCGGGAGTCATGAACGGGGAGACCGGGATTGTAGAATCCATCAGCCTTTCAGGCCGCCGGGTCACCGTTCTTTTTGAGGATGAAAGAAGGGCTCATATCACGGGGGAGGATCTGGATGACCTGGATCTGGCTTACGCTGCCACCATCCATAAGTCCCAGGGTTCGGAGTATCCGGTAGAAATCCTGGTCATCCCGTCCGGGGCGCCTTCTTTTCTGACCCGCAATCTCCTTTACACGGGGGTGACCAGGGCCAGGGAACGGCTCTTCCTCCTGACCCGCAGGCGAACCCTTTCCATGATGCTGCAAAACAACGAGGCCAATGAGCGCCGGGGCATGCTCCGCCGCTGGCTCAATACCCCGTGAGGGAAGAGGGCTTGCGCCCGGCCTTTTTGCGGGGGCTGGAGGCGGTTCTTTATGTGCCCTCCTGCGCCGTTTGTGATCAGGCGGTCCGTCCGCCCCTGCCCTCGCCCTCGGTCTGCCGGGACTGCCTGTCTGCCCTGCCCTTCCGGGTGGGCCGGGAGATGCTGGACTGGGAGGGATCTTTTCCGGTGTATGCCTCCTTTTTCTACCGGGATCCCCTGCCCCGCATCATCTCCTCCATGAAATTTGCCGGCCGTCCGGACCAAAGCCGGATCTTCGGCCCTCTGATGGCGGGAACAGTCCTGCGGCATAAACTCATGGCAGATGCGGTTATTCCCGTTCCCCTTTACCGGAAAAGAGAAGCTCTTCGCGGTTACAATCAGGCGGGATTGATCGCCTCCTCCCTGGCGGAAAATCTGGGGCTGCCCCAGCTTCCATCCCTCCTGGTCCGGCAGCGGGACACGGAGCGCCAAAGCGAAGCGCCCACGGTCCGGGAGCGGAAACTGCAGCTGAAAGGGGCTTTCTCTTTGGGAGAGGAAAGGGAAGCCCAAAAGGCACTGTCAGGCCGTCCGGTCTTGCTGGTCGATGATGTGCTGACAAGCGGTGCGACTATGATGAAGGCCGCGCGGCCCCTGCTGGAAGCCGGCATCCGGGTCACCGGCCTTGTCGCGGCATCCGGCAAAAACCGTTATGCCGGTTACAAGGACGCCCTGACGGCCTGGCATGACGCATGATGGGGGCTATTGGCGGTCAATCCCGCTTCAATGGTAAGATACGCTTAGTTTGATGAAGAAGGTGGAACTCTATGGATTGGAAACTTGCTATTGGCCTGATTATTCCGGGTCTTATGACCGGAGTCGGGGCGCTCCCCGCCCTTTTTGCCAGGAATGTCAAGCGCAAGGGCCTGGATATGATGCTGGGCTTCTCAGCCGGCATCATGCTGGCGGCGACCGGCTTCTCCCTGATTATCCCCAGCATTGAGGCAGGCGGAGACAATCTCCTCAAGGCTGTTCTGGTGACGGCTTTCGGTATCTTATGCGGGACCGGCCTGATCGACCTGGTCGATCGCGTCGCCCCCCATGAACACCTCCTGAACAAGCATCACGCCGGCATGACCACGGAATCCCTGAAAAAGATCTGGCTCTTTGTCATCGCCATCACCATTCATAACATCCCCGAAGGCATGGCGGTCGGCGTCGGCTTCGGTTCCGGCGATATAGCCCACGGCCTTCCCATTGCCGTCGGCATCGGACTGCAGAACATGCCCGAGGGCCTGGCGGTTGCCTTTGCCCTTATGAAAGCCAACTACAAGACCAAGACGGCCTTCTGGATTGCCGTTCTCACCGGGGTTATTGAACCGGTCATGGCCTTTGCCGGCTACGGTCTGGTCAAGCTTTTTGCCCCGGCTCTGCCCTTTATTCTGGCCCTGGCCGCCGGAGCCATGCTCTTTGTCATCGTGGACGAGGTCATCCCGGAAACACATGGGGGAGGCAACGAACGGGCGGCCAGCTACTCCATGATCCTGGGCTTCATCATCATGATGATCCTGGATGTGACCCTGGGTTGAAGTAGGCCCGGGACAGGCGGCCGAAACGCTGATGGCTGACGGCCAGGAGCCGGTCCAGGGTGAAGTCGGGAATCCCCAGAATCTTGTAACTGTCCAGGGCACCCGGGGCCATGATGTCCCGGATGCGGCCTGCAAATTCCAGCTGGGTCTGGATCTCTGTCAAATAACTCAGCATCAAAACCGGGTCGTGGATGAAAAGAACCAGGGACAGAAGGCAGGCGAAGGGATCGCTTTTCCCTATGCCCTGATCGTATTCAGCCGGGCTTAAGATCCCCGGAGGCAGAAGGGTAAAAAGAGCCTCCTTGGGAAGGGCGCCGGTCATCTCGCTGGGGAAGACCCGCTCGCCGTGGGCGATGGTGTTGCGGTATTCGCGCAAAAGGTCCAAAGCGGCCGTCAGGAATTCGGCTGAAAGCGAAGAGGAACAGGGGGCCTGGGAGCTGCCTGTTTCACCGCTGATCATTTTGGTGCAGATTTCCTTTTTATCGTCTTCAATTAAAATGCTGTACCAGGAGATGGCCAGGCCGAATTCAATGTCGTGGATGAACATCCAGGGAGGCAGGGTCCTGCCGCCGGATAGAAACTGGTGGGAGTAGGAGTTGATATTGGCCGGGGAGTGCAGGTAGTTGAACTTGTTGCGGAGTGTCCGCAGAATTCCCGGCGCCATGTTGTTTTCGGGGTCATAGTGGCCCCGGTAGAGGAAGTTGTCCCGGGGGTCGTCAATATCCTCCCGGCTGACCGGTCCGAACTTCCGGGAGATCAGATAGGCCAGCTTGGTTTTGAAGGAGCTTTCCACGTAGAGAATGCCTTTGAGGACGGTGTGGTAAAAGTCCATATTCAGCATGTGGGCCAGCTGGAGATCCAGGATGGTGGGATGACCTTTGAATTCCCGGGCATGAAGACCACCGTAAAGGTGTTTATTCAGATTGACCAGTGAATAATAGGAGAAGGTGCTCAGGGTCTCCAGAGCTTCCTTCTCGTCCTCGATGACAATACCCCGCTCTTTCATGAATTCAAGCTGCTCTTTATAGGTCCGGAAAGTTTTTCTGTATGCCATGGCGTTTTCCTCCTGATCTTCCAGTCTATTATCTCATCTTTCGGGTGGCTTGTAGTCCCGGTCCTTGACCCGCCTGTAGCCCTGGGGTCGGGGCGGCGGTTCCGGGTCCCCCTTGCCGTCCATCCACCAGCGGCCGGTCAGCGAGGAAAAGTAAAGGGGAACCTCCTGCCCTTCGATCCTGCAGAGCCAGCACTCCCCCGAACCTGCTGAACGGGCGGCCCGGCGGCCCAGGTAAGAAGAAGACGTGATCTCGAAGACCCGGCCGTCCTCCCAGGTCACTTCCAGGGGCCTGCGGGTCCCCGAGGAGGTCATCTCCAGCCGGACCGAGACGAAGACCGGCCGGCTCATGGCCCGAAGAAGCCGACGGGATGAATGACATTCTCGCTCTTGATGTCGTGTTCGGTCAAAGAGCGGTCCACCATGGAGATCCCCCGCCGGACCGCCAGGCCGCCATAGCGGGAACGGAGCGTATCGATGGTGTCTTCAAGCCGCCAGACGGCCTCTCTTTGTTTTTCATCGGGCAGGTAGGTCTCCTGGTTAAGCCGGCTTTCAGGGATCAGGCGCGAGGCTCGGACACCCAGGCTCCGGATCCACTGGCCGGGCCGGAAATTGTCCATGATCAGGCGGAGGGCAGCCGGGGCGATCTCGGAGCAAAGCTGGGTGGGCTGAGGGAGGGGAGCCTGGCGTTCAAAATTGTAAAGCTGGTAATCCCGCATGTAGATCTGGACGGTCCGGGCCGCCATCCCCGCATCGCGGAGCCGGCTGGCAACGGATTCCGTCAGCATGTAGGTCACGGCCTTGATGTCGCTTTCCGTGTAGAGATCGTGACGGGCCGTGATGGAGTTGCCGACCGACTTGATGGGGACCTCCCGGCCGTAGCGGGCGACCGGCGTCTGGTCCAGGCCTGCTGCGAAGGCGTGGAGGCTGAGGCCGACGACCCCGAAGATGCTGCGCAAAAAAGAGGGTTCAAGGCCGGCCAGCTGGCCGATGGTCCGGACTCCCATGCGGCGGAGCTTGCGGTTGGTCGAGGACCCGACATAAAGCAGGCTTTTGGCGGGCTGGGGGAAGACCAGCTCCCGGTAATTGGCGGGGGTGATCAGGGTTGTGGCATCCGGCTTCTTAAGATCACTGCCCAGCTTGGCATAGATCTTGTTCCAGCTGACCCCGATGCTGACCGTCAGACCGAATTCGGTCTTCATCCGCTCCCGGATCTCCTCGGCGACGGCAAAGCCGTCATCCTTGGGACAGCCGGTCAGGTCCAGCCAGCACTCGTCGATCCCGAAGGGTTCGACCCGGTCGGTGTACTGCCGGTAAAGTTCCCGGGCCAGGCGGCTGTAATGGATATACCGGGGGTAATCCGGGGGGACCAGAATGAGGCCGGGGCATTTTTGCTTGGCCTCCCAGATGGCCTCGCCGGTCTGGACTCCGGCCTTTTTGGCCAGCTGGTTTTTGGCCAGGACGATCCCGTGCCGGTTGACAGGGTCGCCGGCCACGGCGCAGGGAACCGTCCGCAGGGCCGGACGGGCCAGCATCTCCACGCTGGCGTAGAAAGCGTTCTGATCGACATGCAGGATGGTCCGGTGCATGGTTTTTACGCCCCCCTCCCGACCCACCAGCGGTAGGAGGATGCATCAAAAAACAAGGTCACCGGGCGGCCGGCGATCAGGCAGGGGAAGCGCCAGTCCTCCGAGCCGTTCTTGGCCCGGTTGCGCTTGGGCGGCTCCAGCCTCTGGTCGACAGAGAACTCCGCCCCGTCGTCAAAGCGGATCAGCTGCGGGAAAAGATCGCCGTCAGGGGCGACCTGGGCGACAACAGTGATGTAAATGCGTTCCATAAACTAACGACCTCCTTAGAACATATGTTTGGGTCGTCAGTCTATCACGAATATATGTTCGGTTCAAGAAGTCATTTTGAAATTCCGGATTTGATTTCCCTGCCGTCCGGCCCGTATTTTTTCTGCTTGCCCGTGACCTGGTCCATGCTGACCCGCCAGACATCCGTCCGGCTGAGGCTGCGGGCCACGGCATCGTCAAACCGGTCCATGTTGTCCGGTGTGTAGCGGAGGCTGATGGCGCGAAGGGCTGCAATCTTCTCCTCATCTTCAGTTACCCGGACCGCCCGGCCGGCAATCAGGGCGGACTCAAACTCGGTGGTGAAGTCATCCGTCCGCGGAGTGACATCCCCCACACAGGCGATGGAGACGGCGGGATTATGAAGCAGACCT